>JASHVU010000740.1 GCA_030044455.1 Acidobacteriaceae bacterium
ACCATCAAAGGCTCCGGCTTCGGCCTCATTAGTAAAACCGCCGGCACCTCGCGCCAGATCCAGTTCTCGCTCAAGCTCATCTACTGAAGACGTTGCGTGAAGTACACGCATTGAGTGCCAACCTCGCCGGGTTTTTCCGTTTCCGGCAAAGATTGAAACGCCAGCACTCCGGAGATACCGCTTTCGGCTCCTTCACCGAACCTGCATTTCTCACCGGCATGATCGTGTCGCAGTCAATACCCAGCCTGCCGCCTTCCTCCTCTATCACCCTCATTCAAAAGATACTTAAATCGCCACTCACTTTGCTGGTAATTTCCCCTCACTGTTCTATCCTGAAAGCAGTTAGGAGCTTTTCAGGCCGCAGTTCGGCAGACCAGCAGATCCTATCTGCCTGAAAACAATAGACCTGGCAACCAAGTCCACCTTCTATCGCGATGAAAACAATAGACTTTGACACTTTTGGCAGGGGCCGGGGGTATCGGATAGGCAGGGAGGGGTATGCCACGCGTGCGGCCGGTGAGAAATGCAGGTTAGCGACTCTACTGGAACCGTTACCGAACAAATGCTTACGAGTAGGTGACGACTTGACCGTTGCGCAAAAGACCGACCCCCAATTCATGGGCGACGATATCGACACGACTAATTCTCGGTCGGAAGCTCCACGTGATCGACGGTGAATACTTCTATGGTCCCTTTCTGCGGTTCAAGTTTCAGTCCGAGTTGGTCCCGCAAGGCTTCCTGAAACGTCGGCCCAGTCGGATCCGGTCGGAATGTTCCATCGGGGGGCAGGGAAACCTGTAGCTCAGGAGCCCACTCCATTGTCAAATCAAATGTCCCGGTCAAGCCAGTCCCGTCGATAAGCGGACGGCCAAGATCTGCTAACGGAGATTCACTCATTGAGTCGGCGAAAAAGCGCAGGGTTACATTTCGGGCGCCAATTCGCACTCGGCCGGGAACACCTGGCGGAAGCACGACAATTCCATTACAAGCAACTGGGAAGCCTCCTGAAACGGTGTCCTGCGCTTCAGCGGGGGGCGCCCTGTTTGGGCACGGTGGGTCGCACGAATGCGGCAAGAGATGTGGCCCTGTGGCTCCCTGTTTTGCAAGAACGAGCGCCAGCACCGGAACTCGATGATCTTCTTTGTGGATCGCAAGCTTGAATCGATCCTCCAGAAGCGACTTCATCATCAGGCGCAATTGATTCTTGCTGGGTTTGCCTTCTGCACGAGCCGTGATGTCGAATCCCTCCTGGGAAACCCAATCCGGTTCATGTTGTGCCAGGCGCTGGGTTTGACTCTCTGTCATGTCATAGGCGAATCCAATCAACTCAATGAGAGGCACATTCGTTGCCGAGAATATTCCTCCATGAGGCACGTAGACGCGCCCGGGTCCAATTGGAATACTGGCTCTGGACCGCAGATTGGACTTGTCGGGCCTGATTGATGCAACTTCAAATGTCATGCGAGGTTGGGCGGGTTGACTATTCACGCTTTGCGCCCCGACGCTCGAGACTAGGGTGATGAGAATCAGTACCGCCGCAGCAAACGATCCGGCCTTGTTCTCTGCGCCATGTGAAGCACTTAGATTTTTCATAGTTCAACGCTGTCGGTGAGTCACCGCCGTAATTTCAATCCCTGTTTGGCTGACAGCCGATCCGCCGAACAGAGATTTAGATAGTCGCGCGTTGCTCAATGGGTCGACTTCGGGTCCCTCAGCGCCGCAAAAGTAGCCACCGCGCAACCCACCAGCGGCGCGCGATCCTTGAGGTCAGAGACGCGAATCTGCATCGCATGATTCGGAATCTGGGCGCGAGTCATAGGCAAAAAAAGGCCCGCCGAGCCAGAGATGCCTCCGCCGAGCACGACCACATCGGCGCGAAAATCGGCCAGCAACGTACCGATTATCAGCCCGAGATGGTGCCCGAATTCGGCAAATGCCTCCTGCGCGTCAGAATCGTGGGTCGCGGCCTCGGCTATCTCGGCCACCGAGATCGTTTTTCCGGTGCGTCGGCTGTAATTGCCAGCAATGGCGCGGGTGGAGGCAAAGTCTTCAACAGTTCGGTTCTCGTACGGCACATTCCAAATCTCGCCGTCTTTGGGAACGCCAGCGCCAGTGGTGACGAGCCTTCCATCGACCGCAAATGCCGAGCCGATACCGGTGCCGAGCGTAAGTCCGACTGCGCGCGCAAATCCCTTTGCGGCTCCGGCGCCCACTTCTCCTAGCAGAAACGCGTCGGCGTCATTCAAAAAGCGAATCTCGCAGGGATCCGCTTCAAGCCGGGCGGCAAGTGCTTCACGGAGATCGACTCCATACAGGTACACGAGTTTGTGGCGCATCAGGCTGATGCCGGCGTCGAAATCAAAGGGACCGGGAACCGCGAGAGTTGCGCTGATGCCCAACGGATCACCTCTGGCGGCTTTTGCGGCGAGGTCATAAAGAAGACCCACGAAGCCGTCGCTGGTGGTGATATCTCCGTAATGCGCGCTGGCCACCGGCCCAAGTCTCAGATCGACGCCGGAACAGAGAGCCGCCGAAATATGGCTGCCGCCAACATCGAATGTCAGAACCCGGCTGTCACCACCCTGCACCATTTGTGCCGCCGCCATACTCGCGTTTAGTAAATCGTATTAGGGACCGTAAGCATTTCTACCACACAGTGCCGCCACCAGTCGAAGAGCGGGACCCGAAGAAAGGCGCAGGCGCCGGCATTCGCGTATTGAAAGCGCCGCCGCGGCATTTGCTTAATTGTCCGAGTGAATCACCACCGGCGCGCTGTGCTTGCAGCCGCAGGAATTGCGCAACACAATCTCTACGGGTAAAACGATGCGATTGCCGATGTGGGGTGTTTCGCCGCGAGTGATGCGATCGAAAAGCAGGCTGGCCGCTGCCCGGCTCATCTCGTGAGCCGGCTGCCGGACGACCGTGAGCGGCGGCGACGTGACTTCGGCCATGTCGAAGTCGTCGAATCCTACCAGCGCGATGTCGTTGGGGACGTTGAGGCCAAGGTGCGTGATAACGTTTAGGGCGTTGCGAGTAACCTTCGTATTCGAAGTGAAAAGCGCGCTGGGCGGCTGGCCACTCTCGAGCTTCTTTTTGAGAAGGTCCGCGATGAACGCTTCGGTTTCGCAACCGAAGGTGGCGTCGGTTTCAAGTCCAGCATCCTGCATGGCCCGCCGGTAACCGAGGAAGCGTGCGTTGATGGTAAAAAGCGAGCGGCTGAGGCCAAGATACGCGATGCGCTTGTGACCATGCTCGATGAGGTGCTCGACAATGCGGCGCGAGCCGGCTGTGTTCTGCACAAGCACCACGTCAAGCGAGGGATCGGCGACCGGCCGGTCAAAGGTAACCACAGGGGTTTTGCCAAAAAGGTTGCGGGTGAGCCGCGACTGGCGAAAACGTGAGGGGATAACAACAAGACCGTCGACGTGGAGCTCCAGCATACGCTCGGCCTCGGCATACTCTGTCGCGGAGTCTTCGCCTGTAGTTGTGATAATCACCGAATAACCGTGTTCCCTGGCAACCGAAGTGACCGCATGAGCGCAGGTCGCAAAGAAAGCTTCGTTAAGGCAAGGGAGAATGAGGCCGATCGAATGGCTGCACTGACCGCGGAATGCCCGTGCAAGCTCGTTGGGGCGGTACTTCAGTTGCTCCACAGCGCGAAGTACCCGTTGCTTCGACGCGGTTGAGACGTACGAGTTCCCGCTCAGCGCGCGCGAAACGGTCATGGTGCCAACGCCCGCCAGGCGCGCAACGTCGCACATGGTCGGCTTGCGATGCACCAACGGAGGTCTGGCATGCTGCCTGACCCTTGCTTGCAGGGAGTTGCGGTTCATTTCTGACAACGTTTTCTCCAGGAACAGCCTATTCGAAGCGCCCTGGCCCGGGGTGTAGATAGTTGAGTTTGCAAAGCTTCGCGGCGTTTACCATGGAAATCGCTGGGGGAAACGGTTTCCCGCGCCGTCTTTTGACACTCAATGTACGACTAATGCAGGACTATAGCAGCAAATCAATCCGCAAAGCAATCGATTTGCCTGACGCTTTTGACGAAAACGATTTACTGAAGTTTGAACGTATCTGGCGAGGGCATAAAGAGGCTTACAATCCATCCAGAATGGCACAGCGCAAGATTGTCCATGTCGACATGGACGCTTTTTACGCGTCGGTGGAGCAGCGTGACGATCGAAATCTGCGCGGCAAGCCGGTGGTGGTTGCATGGCGGGGAAATCGCTCGGTCGTCTGCGCCGCATCTTATGAAGCCAGGGCGTTTGGCGTTCGCTCGGCCATGCCC
>JASHVU010000741.1 GCA_030044455.1 Acidobacteriaceae bacterium
CGTCTCGGGCCCCGCCTGCTTGGCGCGCACCAGCGCTTCTTCGGCCTCGCGCAAGACAACCACAGGTGACCTGCCCTGGCTCGAAGAGATTCCAAAGCACGCTGATAGGCGCACCGAGTCGCCGGCAACACGGAAGGGTTGGCTGAACACCTCGAGCCGAAGCCGCTCGGCCAGCATCACGGCGTTGGCGGTGCCGCAGCCGGGCAGCGCTATCAGGAACTCATCCATTCCCGGCCGGCTCAGCAGGTCGTAGCTGCGCAGCAATCGGTTGGTGCGCGCAACGATCTGGCAAAGAAGTTCGTCGCAGGTGTCGACGCCCAGCCGCGAATTCCAGTGGCCGAAGTCATCCACATCGAAAAGCACAAGACACATTGCGCTGTTATGCCGCTGCACTCGGTCAGTCTCGCGAAACAGCATCGCCAACATGGCCTCGCGGTTGTACACGCCAGTGAGCCGGTCGAGCTGCGCGTTCATGACTGCCGACTCGCGCAGGCTCTCTGCCTCTCTTTTCACGCGGTGCAGGCGCAGCGTATGCGTCAGCCGGAATTGCAGCCATGAGCCGTGGGCGTGACGTGGAGCCAGATCGTCGATCACGCCCTCGGCTGCCCGGTCGATCCAAGTCTGAGTAATCACGTCCATGATCAACACAATCGGATAGCGTTGACCCTCATTCGATGCGCGCGCTCCGGCCAGGAGCCGTTCCATCGGCATACCGGGCAGATCCACATCAAGCAGAACCAAGTCAGGCGGTTTAGGCACGCTCATCGCTGCGAGCGCGGCTGGGGCGGTCATTACCACCTGCACCTGGGCTCCCATGCTGATCAGCACGGGCTCGGTTTTAAGCAGGAATTCGGGTTCGGGCGAGGCAAGCAGGAAGACCGGGGACTTTTCAGCCAGCATGATGAGGTTCCCTCCTCTGGTTGGCTGAATCGGCTCGGATTAGAAAAATCTTAAGCCGCCTCGCGAGAATTGCAGTTTTCCCTCATGACTTTCGCGCGGACTGTATGAGTACCGAAGGTAGCTGGCCCGCTGTTGCGAATCACCAACTGCCCCAAATTGCGACACTCAAACGTCGCGGGTCGTGAACCGTGAGGCGCGACTCGTGAAAAACCGGTCGTGCGCTGGCAAGAAATCACGAATTACGAAACTCATCCTCTGCTCGCTGGGCTGCGTCTGCCCTCAATCCACAAAATCAACCTGCGGAACGATAGGAATGATGCCACGCTCGAACCCCATATCGAGCAGCTTGCGAATGGCTTCGCGGCCGTCGGCTCCGTAATCGAGGGTTCGCTCATTCACATACATGCTCACAAAGCGGCTGGCCAGGCGGGTATCCAGATCGCGGGCGAACTGCATTGCGTACTCCAGGGCCTGCTCGCGGTGGTCGAGCGCGTGCTGGATCGAGTCGCGCAGTGCCTTGGAAATAATCTTGTGAGACTCGGCTCCGAGCGACCGCCGGATGGCGTTGCCACCCAGCGGCAGTACCAGCGCCGTGGTCTCGCGCCACCAGATGCCCAGATCGATGACTTTGTAAAGACCGCTTGTGGAATAGGTTAGCTGCCCTTCGTGAATGATGAGGCCTGCATCGTAATCCCCTGCGAGGATTGAGGGAATGATTTTGTCGAAGGGGACGGTCTCGGTCTTAATCTCGGGGTTAAAGATCTTGAGCGCTAAAAAAGCGGTAGTGAGCGTGCCCGGCACCGCGACTTTGATGCGGCCCAGGTCGGTGGGCGTTAACGGGCTGCGCGCCACCACCATGGGCCCGTACCCCTCGCCCACGCTGCCGCCGCAACCCATGAGCGTGTAGTTCTGCTGCAGGTAGGGGTAGGCGTGAAAGCTGATGGCGGTGACATCGTAAAAGGCTTCCTGCTCGGCGCGGCGATTCAGCGTTTCGATGTCAGACAGCGTGTGGGTGAAGCGATAGCCAGGCACACGGATCTTGTTAGTGGCCAGGCCATAGAACATGAAAGCGTCATCGGAATCGGGACTATGCGCGATGGAGATTTCAAGCACGCCATCGGCAGCGGGGGATTGAGTCAGAGGGGTGCTCACGGCAAAAGTCCTTTCAAGGTAAAAGCGCGACAATAAGCCAGTCAGTTTTGATGCGTTCAGGCCGAGCGGCGGCGCAGGCGGGCAGCGCCGGATGCTACGGCTGCGGCCACGGCAATCTTAAGCGCGTCGCCGGCCAGGAACGGAAGCACGGCGAGGGCGGTTGCCTGCATGACCGCGATGTGAGTAAGGGCAGCGAGCCAAAGCGCACCGCACATCAAAATCAATAAGTCGCCGATCGCCGCACACGCGAAGGCCGAAACATATCCCCGGCTGGTGGGACCCAGCCTGGTTCGGCGGTAGAGAAACGAGATGAGCGCCGCGGCCAGAGGATAGACCAGCAGATATCCCCCTGTGGGGCCAAGAAGATGCGTGAGACCGCCCGTTGGCGGGTTGGGTGAGAAGACCGGCAGGCCCGCAGCACCCTCCGCCAGGTACGCGGCAAAGGTGGCTGCGGCCATGCGCGGCCTGAGAGTGAGCCCAAGCACCAGCACGGCAAAAGGCGCCAGCGAAAGTGGAACCGGCGTAAAGAACAATGGCAGCGAAACGTGCGCGCAGACTGCGGCAAAGGCGCTCCCGGCAAGCACAATTCCGAAGCCGCGCGACCACGCGGGAGTTCTCGAGAGCGACTCAAACGATGAAGTAAGTATTGCCGTCGTCTCTTTGCTCATCGTCACCTCGCCAGAACGATTGGAATGGCTCTAACCGCGTAGGAAACGTGCTTTGCTGCGGGTCTTACGATTCAATTTCAATATCTTGTGCCGACTCACCCGCTGACCGGCTCTGCCGCTGGTGCCGGCTGCGTTGCAGCCAGATATGACGCGCCATTCCCGCGGCCGCAAGAAGCAGCGCAGCCAGCGACGCCAACAGGGCAATCATTAACCAGCGCATACGGAACGAACTCCCCAAGAATAACAGAGCGGGCGGGCGGCCGAACCTGGCCCTGCCCGGCTGCGTTTGCGGCTTGCCAGTGCGGTTAACCGGCCGTGCCGGTCACCGTTCCTGCAGGGGTCTTCACTGAGGCGTGCAGCCAATCCAGATAGGCGTGGCTGCCTGACTCAACTTCGAGAACCAGGAACTCAGGCACTTGATAGGCGTGCAACTCGTGCAGACGGGTTTCCAGAGCGAGCAGTTTGTCGGTCGAGGTTTTGATGAGCAGCAAAGTCTCGGTCGACGACTCAACCTCGCCCTGCCAGCGGTAGATGGATTGTACCGCGGGGATCAGAGTGGCGCAGGCCGCCAGGCGCTCATCCACGAGGGCACGGGCCAGGCTGGCTGCCTCATCCGGGCCGGGGGCGGTGGTGAGTACGATGCGTGCAGATGGGATGGAGTCAGACATGGCGAGCTCTCAGATGTTTCACGCAGCTTGAACCAATGTATTCCTTCGTGGGTAATTCGGCATTGCCGGAACGGGAAAATTTTAATTGGACATTAGCCATCGCACTACCTCGATCGCTTGCCGATCCCGCCCTGCTGTTGCAGTATTGAAGGTTGCGGCCCGGGTGATCGAGACCGCACGGAGAAGTCAATGGCAGTCATCAAGTTTGGCACTTCAGGCTGGCGCGCGATTGTGGCCGACGAATTTACCGTTGCCAACATCCGCCTTGCCGTTGCAGGCATTGCAGCTTACGTCAAAACTCTGCCCGCACCGCATCGCGTGCTGGTGGGCCGCGACCCGCGTTTCCTGGGTGAGAGCTTTGTGGCCGAAGCAGCCCAAGTGCTGGCCGGGGCGGGCATCGCGCCCATCGTCATCCCCGAAGCGGCGCCCACCCCGGCCATCGCTTATGCCGTGCGCACGCTCAAAACCCATGGCGCCATCAACTTCACGGCGTCGCACAATCCGCCCGAGTACAACGGTATCAAGTACTCCACGCCCGACGGCGCGCCCGCTCTGCCTGAAGTTACCAAACAGATTGAGGGCGCCGTGGCCGGCCTGCAGGCGGGCCACGAATCTATTCCAAAGTCAGGGCCCTCCGCAGGAGGCTTCGAGACTGCCGACGTCAAACCGTCCTTCCTTAAACGCCTGGCCGAGCTAGTCGATCTGAGGGCCATCGCCAAATCGGGCATCAAGATTGTCTACGACCCCTTCTGGGGCGCGGGGCGTGGATATCCCTCGGATCTGCTGCGCGACGCCGGCGTTCCGGTTGAAACCGTGCACGATTATCGCGATGTGCTTTTCGGCGGCCATGCACCCGAGCCCGACGATCACTTACTGGCCGACGCCAAAAAGAAGATGAAGGAGATTGGCGCGGCTGTGGGCATTGCCACCGACGGCGACGCCGACCGCTTCGGCATCGTGGATGGCGACGGCACCTTCATACAACCCAACTACATCATCGCGCTGCTGTTCGACTACCTGGTTGAGACTCGCGGCTGGCGCAACGGCGTGGCCAAGAGCGTGGCGACCACCAACCTGGTCAACGCGCTTGCCGAACACCACAAGGTGCAGCTCTACGAGACTCCCGTAGGCTTCAAATACATCGGCGAGCTCATCAACGAGGACAAGATCGCCATCGGCGGCGAAGAGTCGGCCGGTCTCACCATTCGCGGTCACGTTCCGGAGAAGGACGGCGTCATCGCCGGCCTGCTGGTGGCAGAAATGGTGGCCAGTCGCGGCAAGAGCCTGGGTGCGCAGCTCAAGGAGCTGTTTGCCAAGGTTGGTTCCTATTACCCGGTTCGCGAGAACTTCCACTTGACCGCGGATCAGAAAGCCGCGTTCACTGAGAAGTTGAAGACCGATCCGGCGGAGCTGGGCGGGCGCAAAGTTGTCAGCGTGGTGCGCACCGACGGCCTCAAGCTGGTACTCGACGACGGCTCCTGGGTTTGTTACCGGCTTTCGGGCACTGAACCCGTGGTGCGTGCTTATACCGAGGCGCGCGACGAGCGCGAAATGGAGGCGCTGAGTTCTGCCGCCAAACACTTCGTGGTCGGATGAGCGCGGGTGGCGAATTGGTTGGTCACCCGGGTTTCAAGATCAAGACCTGGGGCAGCCAATTTTCGTGCCT
>JASHVU010000742.1 GCA_030044455.1 Acidobacteriaceae bacterium
GTAGAAGATGCCCTGAGCAGTCGACTTCTTGCCGCCCCACATCATGGAGTTCACAAACTTGGTAACCAGCGTTGAACCATAAACCGGGTCCGCCGCAACTTCCCGCTTCGAAATGTGCCCTTTTCTTGGCATAGTTCCTCAAAATTCAGCTGCTAGCTTCTAGCTACATCTCGCTGGCGCTCGCCGCGCCAACTCAACCTCTACTCTCATCCAAAGCGCAAGAGAGCGGAGCTCACTTCTTCGCTGCGCCGCCCTTGGCGCGCTTGGCCCCATACTTCGACCGGCTCTGCGAGCGGTTTGCCACTCCCACCGAATCCAGAGTTCCACGGACCACGTGATAGCGAACGCCGGGAAGATCCTTGACGCGGCCACCGCGGATGAGCACAATCGAGTGCTCCTGCAGATTGTGGCCGATGCCCGGAATGTAGGTGGTCACTTCAATCCCGTTGGTAAGCCGCACGCGCGCCACCTTGCGCAGCGCCGAGTTCGGCTTCTTGGGGGTTTGCGTATAAACGCGGGTGCAGACGCCGCGCCTCTGCGGTGAAGCCTGCAGCGCCGGTGACGCCGTCTTGTAACGAGGGGCCGTACGCCCCTTGCGAACCAACTGGTTAAACGTAGGCAAACCAAAACTCCTTGCTGCTGAACCACCCAACCTCACAGCCGCGGGCCCTTCGGGCCGTTCTCGCATTGGTTTGTCGTGTTTAGCACGCAAACACACGAAAACGCGCCTGTTGGTGCTTCGCGTCTGTCTTCAATCCAATCTCAGACGAGAACCAGGACGGTGGCCGAGCGTCTTCCCAATGGAAAAGCCAGCTCCGTTTCGCTGATCCCGGCCCGCATAGCCCTCCAAGGTGGAGAAACGCGCGGGCACCGATGCGATATGATCTCTCCACCCCAACGACGACGACCTGTCGCTGGGGGCCCGTCTGCCCTCCGCAAGATGAGAGCCAATCCGGGATCTCCTGGGCAGGCGCTCCGGCCTTGCCCGGGCTCACTCGCACCCCTTTTGCAATCCTTAGCGGGTCCGGGTGTCCCAATCGCGCCGCACCGCCAACTCACACTACAGGCACACTTACGGCTGCGTTCTTGCGAACCTTCATAAGATATCAAGAAACGCCGGAGGGGTCAACAGCAATCCCACCTCATAAAAAACGGAGTGAACGAGACAAACCACACTCGCGCGCGCTCCAGATACAGCCGGTGCAACAGCTTGCAACGGCCGCCTTTACCTCGACCAACTACAATTATTCGATCGATTGCAGTTTCCAGGCCCCGTTGTCGAGCACGAAGGTCGCCTGCCGATGAGTGCTGAGCTCATTGCCTGGGTTATGCGCGATCATCGAAAGCGCATCTGGTACTCCGGTCAGAACCACGTCCTCGTAATAGGAAACAACCTTCGTCGACCCCACATCCTGCACATCGCCTAAGTCCCGTGCTTTCAAATGGTTCAGGGCAACCGTTGACATGCTGTACGCGTATCTCAGGTCGTTCGGTCCGTCGGGCCGCCACTTGATCACGTCGCTACCGTCCGACAGCTTGAGCTGCTTCTTGCCCAAATCGGTGAGTTTGAAGTCGCCCCAATATCCGTTCGGGTACTTCTTCACTCCCTCCCAGTACTTGTCGCTGATTCCCTGCCGCATTCCCAGGTCGTTCAACACGATCGTGAAGGGCTGCGGTGGCATCTGGTCATACTTCGCCTGAATCATTGCCTGTGCATCCGCCTGCGTCAGCGGCGGCGCTGACTTGCAGCCGCTGACAAAAGCTCCGGTTATCAAAATCGCCAGGATTCCAAAGATCTTCGCCGCGTTTTTCACGGTCCTCCTCCCTCAACTCAATTGCCAGTCCCATTACCAATCGACCCGCAATTTTCCTCCTACTGTTGTCCGGTGTCAATAATGTTGGATGTGACCGGGCGCACACATTGATATGACAAGCCAATACCCAGCTCCGAATCCGCCGAAACGCCTGATATTACGATCCTTTCCTCGAAGGGTCATGGCTGCAGCTAATTCAACAGCCGGCCTAAAAGGAACCCTAGAAAACCTTGCTCATCGGACTTGAGGCAAACCTGCGCGTTGGGAACGCCAGCAACCGGCTGTGTATTCCCCTTTGCGTCCACTTCAATCCGCATCGGCTTCGCCGGGCAAAGATCGGGCCGGATCGCATAGGTCACGGCAACCGGGTCAAAGAGTGTCGGCGTCTTCCACTCTCCCGTCCCCGACCACTCGTGATACAGCAGCGTTAATTGGTCGGTAAGCGGGGAACCGTGGCTGAAGATCGCCGCCTGAGCCTTTTGGTCCAGTTGGATCTGTGTCGAGTCGAGCGGCATCATGAATACCGGCACGCCCGAGCCAAGCAGCGCCTTCAACCCATCGGGATCGTTCAGAATGTTCCACTCTGGAATCGGAGGCGCGTTCGGCCCACCGTATCCGCGATAGACGCTGCCGCCCATCAGCACCACGCGCTTGAGCTTCTTGAATGTCGCCGGATCCCGCGCGATCGCCCCCTGCACGTTGAACAGCGGACCGATGCAGATCAGCGTGATCTGACCGGGGTGGGCGCGAATCTGCTGCAGGATGAACGCCTCCCCATCTGCGTGTTTTCCATTGGAACTGCGCTTCGCGTAGGCCGCCTGCGTCATCACGTTGTTCGTCTTCGTCGGTTCTCCCGCCGCAACAGCAATGTCGCTGCGCCCCACCGCTTGCAGATACCGGTCAACCAGGCGCGCCCTGAGCTCGGTATTGCCGAACTCAGTCGTCACTCCCAGCAGCTTCAGCTCCGGGCTCTCCAGCGCCAGCCCCAGCGCAAACGCATCGTCAATGTCATCGCCAATATCGGTATCCAGAATCACCAGCTGTGGCGCAGCGGGGGTGGCCGGAGTCTGCGCACGCAGCACGATCAAGCAGACAGCAAAGAACATCAACGAAAAAATTGCTCTCAATTTCATGCGGCCCATTGTAGCGCCGCGCTCCAGCGCGGTTGTCATACGGACGTCCACGCCCGTACACCCTTGCATCATTCGCTACGACTACAGTTGTAAATTGTGCTTCCGGGGGGAGCAGGGGCCTTCAGGCCCCTGAAAAATTGCCCGAATCAAGTGGCCTTTAGGCCCGGACCTTTGCGGTTTCAAGCAATTACAACGGCAATAATATACTTGACAGAAGTTGGATAGCGCGCTATCGTTAGATCATCATGAAGTATCCCAAGACATTACTTGAGGCGATCCAACACTTTAGCGATGCTGAAAACTGCCGTGAGTTCATGGTGGAGATGCGTTGGCCTGACGGCATTGTGCGTTGTCCGCGCTGCGGCAAAGAGGGTTCGGCGTGGATGGCGAAGGCTAACGTCTACTTCTGCACCGGCAAGCATCCAAAGCAGAAATTCTCGCTCAAGGTGGGGACGATCCTTGAGGACTCGCCGATT
>JASHVU010000743.1 GCA_030044455.1 Acidobacteriaceae bacterium
AGACGCTTGCTTACCGGCTGCACGGCCACCCGCACCTTCATGTCGGAAGGAACGCTAACCCCACTGTCCTTGGGTGGATCGATGATCACGTAAAAGCTGCCTGTGCCAACGTCAGGATTGCTCCAGACTTCAACATTGAACGGGCCAACCTTGCGGTTCTGCATGATCGGGTAGGGAGGGCCAATATGCGCCTGTGCGGGCGCGCAAAAGCAAAGCGCAAAGAACGCTAACGCAATTGACCGGCGTGCTGCAACCGCAGGTGGAGCGCCGGTCCATAACGATAAGCGGATTCTTTCATGGCTTGAATAAAAACGCATCATTGTTATCCGGCCCCCATGGTGGCGCGCATGTCCATGGGCTGAGTCATCAGCCATACGCAGCAGAAAAATAAGATCGCGCACATTACCCCCCACGGTACGAAAGCGCGCACCGGGTGTTTTTCTGAGTCCTCCTGGGCCAGACGCCACGCCACCAGTATTGAACCGGCCAGGCCGAGCAGCAGGAATCCAAACTCGAGAGGTTCGACAACCGTTTTGGGAAGACCGACCAGCGTCCACTGCGGATCGCCCAAGATGGGCCAGCCGATCCGAGCGACTGCATTTTGCGTTACGGGAATGATGGTATAGAGGCCGGTGAAGAAGTGGTAGCCATAATGTGCGAGCCACATGGCGAAGCCTAGCGGCGAGAGGGCGTAGGCGTAGCGGACGGCGATGGCGAGCCAGCCATTCTTCACCCCTGCCCACGCGTGCGTAATCCACGCGGCCAGGCCAAGCAACAGCGCGGGTTCCACTACGATCACCGCGGCAAACAGGATGCCAAGCGCCGTAGCTTGGCTCTGAAATTGCAACGTGCGCTTGAGCCAGCTCTCCACGATATAGATGGGGCTGACCATGCCGAATGCGTTCATCAGAGCGCCGAAGCAAAAGACGAGGGCCAGCGCCGCAATGTCATTACGGCGCGAAAAACGGCCGATGCCCGAGCGATTTGGATCGCTCATCAACTCTTCGCCCGGAAGACGGCTCAAGATTCCGACGTTGTCGTGCGGGCAGGCGTGTACGCAGTCGAGGCAAAACGTACAGTCCATGTTGCCCACTTTGGCAGGCTGAAAGAGCGCCAGCTCGCAACCGCGCTGCAGGATGACGAGCGGCGATGAAAGCTCGCGGCGGCCGCGTATGCAGTCTTTTGTCCGGCAGCCGTCGCACACTTCATGATCACGAACTGAAACCTCTAGCGGGGACGCCGTGGAGGCAATGAAATTGAACTGGCCGATGGGGCAGACGTATTTGCAAAATGTTGCATGCGCGAAGAGGCCGTCGACGATGAGCACGGCGGCGAAATAGCCCACGATGACCCACGCGGTGAGCCACGGTGAAGACCACAGGCCGAATAACTCGTAACAGAAGAGCACTGCAACGAAAAGTCCAATGGGGATCCATTTGTTGCGGAGGCGCCGCGGCCAGGTAAAGCGCGGGTGAATCCACTTGCGCATAAAGTTGCGCGCCAGCATAAAGGGACAGGAAAGGCAGAATAGATTGCCGGCGCATAGAATGGCCAGCACCAGCGCTCCGCGAAAGTGAACCCAGGTGAGTACCGTGGCGAGATTCTTGGGCGAGAGCGTGGGACCGAGCAGCCCCTCGAAGATCATGACGATGCTGACTACGAAAAGCGGAACTTGCAGGAATGTGCGCGAGTGACGCCAGCGCAACAGGGGTCCAATCACCGGAACCGTGAGAAGATCGAATGGCTGCGCTTCAAGGAATTCCTCCTCCTCGATGAGATGCTCGAGCTCCGTGTCTGGGGAGTGAGCGGCGGGCGGGCCGGTCAATTCGATTCCACCCCCTTCACATCCATTTGCCGTTCGACCTTGCGGCCATCACTCAAATTAATGTGGAACAGAATCACCCAGTCACCACCCATTGAAAAGTTGAGCGGAGCACGATAGTCACCCGGCGCTATTTCGCGGGCGCCAGCAAAAACCGGCGCCATTCCTGGATGGCTCATGTCGCCTTCCACCTGTACGCGTGCGCCTGCCACGGGCTGGTGTGACCGATTCGTGAGTCTAAACGTAATCGTCTCGGTTCCGGCGCGCACCGGTTGCGGCGCAATGGACTCTTCGATCGATATATCGCCCTGGTCATTCGCCGGTTTGCGGCAGCCGGGAGTAAAAAGCAAAGGCAAGGCAGCCAGCATCAGTAAAGTACAAAAACGCTGAGAGGCCGCCCTCCGGCGACCTCTCGAATCAGCCCAATTCATCCTGAGTGTCCCGAGATACAGTTTGCTGTCGTGTGAGTTATGCGTGGCAATCCGCTTCTTCGTTTGCGTCATCCTTGTACCACGAGCAACTGCAGGCGGCCGGCGTCTCGCCTTTTGGCGGAAACATGTGATAGTACATGCCGATCACCATGGGGATGAACACAATCGCGTTATAGAAGAGGTGAAGCTGGACGCGCGGGATAAAGAACTGGATGATGCTGTAGGGCACCGGCTTACCCATCAGGTTGTGATGGGTAGTGGCCTGGATGATCAGCAGCAGGTGCTCGATGTGGTGCCAGAATTGAATCCAGAACGCGACCATCCACCAGGTGTGGCTGCGGCCGACGAATCCCTTACGCAGCACCCAGATGCCGATAAGCATTACCAGCGCGTAGCCGTAGTGAAGGGCTTCAGTCTTGATGAGCCACGGGTACCAAAGGCCAAGAATGCCATTTGACTTGGAAATGGGCCAGCCCAGCACCCAAATCTGGTATGCCTGGGCAAGATGCTCGCCCCAGTGCGCAAGCACAATCGCCATGAAGACCCACAGCGCCTTCTCATGCCACTGGGCGTTTAGTTTTTCGGAGAGCGTAGGACGCGAAGATGCAGGCAGAATGTGCCCCTGTACATTAGGAACGGATGCAGCCATTTTGATTGACCTCACCTGGGGAACGAGACCGGGGGTGTCTCTGAATCGATACCAAGTTTACTTGAGGATAAACATGATATGAGTCGGTTGAAAGTGCTAACCCCGTCTCCACCTTTCGGTGGAAGCAGATCTGAAGGAGTTGGCTTTTTTCAGGTTCCCGGACGCCTTGATCTTATGCGTCCGCGCCAACCGGATGGCGGATCGAGGGCTGCGTGTAGCCCTCTTTTGCCAAGTGCTGCCCCATCTGTGCGTACATCTCGGGGTCGTCGGGTTGCCAGGTGCCGAGTCCATCAACATAGCGGTTGTACATGCTGAACGCCGCAGCAATGAGCACCGTGTCATGGATCTCCGTGTCTGTCGCGCCCTCACGCCGCGCGGCTTCGACGTCGCCGGCTGTCACCAATTTGCCGTCCTGCTGAACTTTGCCCGCAATGACGAGGAGGGCTTTCAGTTTCTCGGAGATCGGCGCTGATGCAAAATCTGCTTTCACTCTTGCAACCACTGAAGCGTCGCCCAGATGGCAGGCTGCGGCGGCGGAGTGGCTGGCGTAGCAAAAGTGGCAGTTGTTGCGCGAGGAGACATGAGATGCAATCAGTTCGCGTTCGCCGGGCGTGAGCGAATTGGGCAGGTGCAGAAGAACGTGGGCCAGTTCGCGCATGGGATTTGCAGTTTCAGGGCGGAATCGGAATCCGGCGCTGATGCCGGGGAAGCCGGCGGGAAGATCGATGTGAGGCATGAGTGTCTCCTGACGACGGTGGACAGTGAAGCGGTGAAAGAGTGAAACACTGAATCGAACATCGTATCGAGTAGCGGCGTCGGAGATTATCGCGCTGCTGCGTTCGAGTGTCGCGACACGTACTCTTTGGAGACCGACACGTAGCCTTCGCGGGCTACGCGTTTGCCGCGTTCGCGATAGAAGGCGGGGTCTGCTGGTTGATTGGTAGCGAGGCCGTCCACGTAGCGGTTGTACATGCAAAAGGCGGCTGCGATCAGTACGGTGTCATGGATCTCCATGTCGGTTGCGCCCTCTCGCCGCGCCGCGTCGATGTCAGAAGGTGTTACCAGTTTGCCATTCTGCTGAACCTTGCCGGCGATGTTCAGCAGAGCCTTGAGCTTCGGGCTTATCTCAGCCTGCATAAAGTCGACTTTCACCTGGCGCACCAGGTCTTCATTGCCACCCAGGTGAGCAGCGGCAACGGCGCCGTGGATGTTGTGACAGAACTGCGTGCAATTGCGGCTCGAAACATACGTGGCAATCAATTCGCGTTCGCCGCGTGTAAGCGTGTTTGGATCTTGCAGCAGCACTTCCACGAGCGCGTTAAGGGGCCGCGCAGTCTCAGGCCTGAAAGCCATTGGGCCTCGAATTCCGGGAAGATCGGGGTCCAGCGGGATGTGTGGCATAGAGGTGTCCTCTCGTATTTAAAGGTAAGTCAACCTTTGTGGAGAGCGGAGAAGTTCAGCGCCATCTGATGCACTGGCAGAGTATGATAAGACCTCGCGTGCACACGACGCATCAACCGATGGAATGAGGCAATTGCCGGTAGCCAACGTAAATCAATGTCGGGCCAGGCGAAGACGTCGCATGGCAACACTGTCAGTTTGCAGGAAGCAGAATCTCACTCAAAACTGAGGACACTTCGACCAACATGGCGAGCTGGAAGTGCTTGTGATCCAGCCAAGCTGCGGACGATTACCATGGTGGGCCCGGAGGGATTTGAACCCCCAACCAAGGGATTATGAGTCCCCTGCTCTAACCGTTGAGCTACAGGCCCAAGTTGTCAACATCTCATTATATATCAATATGTTATGGGCGTGATTCGGCGTTCTTTTTGACAGCCCGATTTTGTCTGGTGCCGGTTCTGGTGCCGGTTGCTTTTAACAGTTTGGCATGGTGGCGTGTCGTCTGCCAGGGCCTCTGAAATGCATGGAGCGGACTTAAGCATACCTCAATCCTACTCATTACAAATGTGACGACGGGCTTTAAAGGAGCGATCTGAAATTCAGCCGAAGTGGTCTCCTGCCGCTCGACAACAAACCGCGGATAGCTGGTTCGTCCTCGTGCCAAGGTCTAAATGCTATCCCAGAGTACAATTCCTCATGCAACGGGGAAGGCTCCGAACTGGAAGGCCTTTTATGTCCAAGTCCAGGAATAAGGAACCGAATGAGGTAGAGATTATCGCTTGGGCGATACAAAGAATTGCCGGGGGTAATTATGCAGTTTCTGACGACGAGCGTGGCCGAGAGCTTTGGGTCACGGAATTTGAGACCACGCTCGAAGAGATGGAGAGATTGCTCACCCACGGGCCGAACGAAAGAGTGCGAGATGCACTAAGTCGGCTAAAGGCAGACTGCAATCCATCAAACATTCGGGCCTTTTTCAACTTGCTGGTGGGGGAAAAACTGGGAGCTCTAATGGCCGACCAGTTCGCGAACATTGATTTGTCAGTTGCCGGCTATGAGTTTGCCGTCGCCGCGGGATACCGGCAACTTCAGCGACTGACGGCCGATATTCAAAGGATATTGGCGAAGGAACGGGAAGGTGTGAGCGTTCCTTGGCTCGCAAACCTCGAGACGAATGCAGATCCGAAAGCAGTTTCAGTGGCGATAACCACGCATTATGCGCACGAGGTTTCGAACCTCTTTCCGAAGATGATTCGACGTGCTGAGCAACTGAGGATTGTCCCGACTCAGGAAAAAGCCCCTCCGATCGTCAAGGTTTATATCGAAGAAGCCTCCAAGTGCTACGTCTATGGACGGCTCATTGCTTGCATTATCGTGTGCAGGTCGGCGATCGAATTTGCCCTTCGGGATCGACTGCAATCACTGGGCCATCAGCAAGCGCTAAACGAAATGAGAAACCAGAGGAGCGATTCCCTCTTCAATCTGATTGAGCTTGCCCGCTTGAAGTTTCCGAAGAGCGCCATGCCGACTCTTGATGACGCAGACGAGATACGAAGGGCCGCACGGGACGCTGTGCATAGTGAGCAGCCAAAGCCGGAAGTGTGCAAGGATGTGTTTGCTAGAACGCGGGGCGTGCTCGGCGAACTCTATTCTCTTGAGGCTTCCCAATAGGTGGAGTGCTCTGCAAATTCTGTACCAGTAGGAATGAGACGACCTGGTTCGAAAGGAGCATGGGGTGGGAAAAGCGCGGAAGCGCAGTCCCGAGCCGATATCGAAGATGCTGCGGCAGATTGAAGTGGCGCATGCAAATGGGAAATGACGCGACTGCGTCATTGCACGGTGAGGCTCAGCGTCGCCGTGTTCGTGATTCCCTGGCTAGTTGCTGAAACAGTCAGACTGTAGTTGCCGGGAGACGTGCCCGGGTTGCCTTGACTACCGGCAGTACCACTGCCCCCGCACGAGCTGCAAATAAGAACCAACAGCATTGCCAAGGGCATTGCGGCACGACCCCGACGCCTTCTGATTCGGGTTTGAACGGGTACCAAGGTCAAAGTCGTGCCGAATGCCATCCACACCGGAAAAGCAAGCAGCCTACTCGGATTTGCAGGTTGCGCCGGGCGTAGATCCGACGCTGTTTGTGACCCGCTGGTGCTCACCGTTACTGAGACGATGGGGTTGGTTGAGTCATTGAGCATCAGCGAATTCGGCTGACATGTACAGGCAGAGTCGTTTAATCCGCTCGGCTCGCTGCACGTTACTTGAACCGTTCCGCTGAACGCTCCCTGAGAAATCAATGTGACGTTGTAGGTGGCGCTACCGCCCGGCGAGACCGTCACGGCTGCGGGTGCCACCAGAGTGAAATCCTGGCCGGTTCCCGAGAGAGCCACTGTCTGGCTGCTAGCGGTCAGGTTGCTGTTGTCGTCGATCGTCAATGTTCCGGTCTGCGCCCCACCGGCGCTCGGAGTAAAGCTGACATTGATCATGCAGGATCCGCCGGCAGGCACGCTGTTGCCACAGTTATTGGTCTCGGCGAATTCCGGGCTCGCGATAATGCCTGTGACAGTCAGTACCGAGACACCTGTGTTAGACAGAATGACGGTTTGCACATTTGCCGTAGTCCCGACCAGGATCGGTGCAAATGTAATCGATGCTGGGGAGATGCCCGCAATTGGTCCAGTGCTTGAATTGGTAGCGGAAGTATATTGCCAGAGATCGTTGAGCGAGCCGCCTGCAGGTGGATCGTACACGTTTCCGCCAAACAGCCAGAAATTGCCGCTGCTATCTATCCAGCTGCTTGCATCGGATCGGCCCCCAGGATGATTCTCTGCCTCAGGTATGCCCAGCGTGCCGTAAACGCCAGGCTGGCCCTCGCCTTTGCCGGGAATTGTTGAGCTTCCGCCCGTCCAAGTCCATTCGAGTGTGGAAGGATTGAACTCCCAAAGATCATTCAGAAAGCCCTCGTTTCCATCGGAATCGTAGCCGTATCCCCCGAATAGCCAGAAGTTACCGCCGTCGTCAGACCAACTGCTGGCATTTTCGCGTGCTCCGGGAGTGTTCTCTTCTGCAGGAGCGCCCAAGGTCCCATACACTCCCGGATCTCCACCGGCACTGCCGACAGTGCTGCTACCACTCACCCATGTCCATTCATGGCTCGAGCGATTAAACTCCCAAAGGTCATTGAGAACGCCAACAGTCCCCGTGGAGTCATAGCCGGTTCCCCCGAACAGCCAGAGATTGCCATTCGCGTCTGACCACCCGGTTGCGAATCTTCGCCCGCCAGGAACGTTCCCGGCAGCGGGAGTTCCCAACGTTCCGTAGACACCAGGTTGCGGAGAATAGCCGGAATTCAGCGATGGATTCCCGCTGATCCATCCCCATTCGCCGGTCGAAGGGCTGAACTCCCAAAGGTCGTTAAGCCAGCCTTCGCATCCGCACGGCCCATTCGAGCCGTACCCCTGCCCGCCAAAGAACCAGAAATTCCCGTTGATGTCAGTCCAGCTGACCTGCCCGTAACGGGCTCCCGGAAAGTTTCCGGCGGCAAGAACACCCTGGGTGCCGGGGGCTGAAGGCTGATTCGGCGTTCTGCTTCCCCCGACCCACGTCCATTCACGGGTCGAAGGGTTGAACTCCCAAAGGTCGCTCAACTCGCCACCGGTCGGCGGGTTGTAAATATTACCTCCGAAGAGCCAGAGTTTGCCGCTGCTGTCAATCCAACTGCTCGCCGAAGTTCTGCCCCCCGGAACGTTTGTGGCGGAAGGTACTCCCATGGTGCCGTAGCTTCCCGGCTGGCCCTCACCCAGGCCTGGGACGGTCGCGCTACCACCCATCCATGTCCATTCTCCGGTGGATGTACTGAATACCCAAAGGTCATTGAGATATCCAGAGGTGCCGGCTGAATCATAACCGTAACCGCCAAAGAGCCACACATTGTTGTTGCCGTCGATCCAAACACTCGCATCTCCCCTCGCTCCAGGAACGTTCTCCGGAGCGGGCGTACCCTGTGTTCCGTACACACCCGGCTGCCCGCCTCCACTTGGGAGTGTGCTGCCACCACCCATCCATACCCATTCGTTAATCTGAGCATCAGCATGCAAACACGACGTACCAAGAACCGCAACAGCAAGGAATAGCGCGGCCGCGAGCGCAGTCCTTCTCGAGGATTTTGGCACAACTCTCAGCATCGGGGCCTCGGCGAAGCCAATATCAGCGGATTTATTGAAGCGCACAATCAGCCTCCTTTCTCAAGCGAATTGCCGGCTGCCCTTACATGGCGCAGGGCGCCCAATTCTTCCATTGCCCGGACACGAACCGCGATGCCTGCTTCCATCGCTGACGGCCGACCGACCGCAAACCTGGTGCCGCGAATGGGCAAGCATTGAGGCTTCCAAGAACATTAAGGTCCACCGAAACATTCGCCAACGAGTTTGTGCACAACATCTGGAAGACCATTCGTTTCCTCGTCAAATAAACGGCGCTGCGCCATCGCACATTTGCTAAGTATCGTGGTTGGAACGCCGGCGGGCGAGAACGGCAAGCCGCACGCCTTTCGCTGGATTGCGTTGTATGAGCTTGCGCGGGTAGCCATGCTCAAAGAGTGCGTTCCTGAGTAAATAAATCAGCCCAGTGACGTAGCGGGTAGATTGGCCGGTCCTGCTCCTCCTGGCCTTGAGATATTCTTCCAGCTCGTCATCAGACCTCCAGCTCACAAGCAAATCACCGGATTCCGGCTTCCCCGTGGCCAATAAATCCAAAAGACCCCCCAGTAGCGGAGGCAGGAGGAACGGCTCTTTCCCTACTGCAAAGTTGATGGAGATCGAACATTCCCATGTTCCGTTGTCAAGCTCTTTGCCTCGATAGGCCAAAGCGTAGGGGCCGGGCGGGAGTTCCGTACATCCCGCCGTGTCTGAATCGGCAGGCGATCCGGCGATCAGGCGCGCATCGATCTTCTTGTTGTGTTCGTGAAGCTCGTCGGCCAATTGCCACACTTGTTCGGCGAGGTCGGAAAGGTTGAGAATGATCCGCTTCATCTTTCTTGTTTTACGGTCGCGGTCTTCAACCAACGTGTGCAGTGGATTAAGATCCGGGGCGGCCATCGTGCTCTCCTTTCAACCGGTGTGCCGGAAACGGGGAAGACAAAGCGTGCCGCGGCGTAAAGAAAAACACGGACCAGAACTCAAATTCCTCGCCTTCCTAAGGCGCTGAACGCTAATAGCATCGAGTTCTCGGCACTCAAAATCCGCCCCGTTTCTTTTCATTTGCTCCACCGTAAATAACGGCGATCCGACGACAGTGATGCAGACCCCTCAGGTTCGCCCGTGCCACCGGTGCGGCCGGGAAGGAGCCCGATTCAACTAGAAGCCTGCTGTACAGCGATGGCGCGGAGCGTCGAAGCTGCTTCCTCCGGAGCTACCGGGTTGATCATTACGTTGATGCCGAGCTCGATACCAGCCAGGGTAGTGAGCCGCGGCAGGATAGAGAGATGCCACGTGAACCAGGCGGCGGAAGCATGTTCAAAAGCCGCAGTGTGCAGCACCACGTTAAACGCCAGTTCCGGGTGCACAGAGTTGAGGCGCGTAACTGCATCGCGAAACGACGCCGCAAACCCGTGCAATTCCGCATCGTTCATGGTGGAAAAATCAGCTGAATTCCTGCGCGGTGCGATGCAGATTTCGTAGGGCATTCCGGCGGCGAAAGGGACGAAGGTGAGAAAGTGATCGGTAAGCGCGACGACGCGATCGCCCGAATTCGCCTCGTCTTCAAACTCTCTGCGGTACAGATTTTGCCCCGTCTCGTTGAAATACCGGGCCGCGCTTGCGTACCTGTCCTGAATCGACGGTGGTATAAACGGCAGTGAATACAGCTGCCAGTGTTCGTGCTCCAAAGTGCCGCCGGCCACCGTGCCGAGATTCTTGAAACCAAACCAGAATTTTATGCGGGGATCGCTGCGGGCCGATTTATACCTGGAAACCAATGCACGGAAACAATAGTGGACTTCCTGGGTGGTACGAGCGTAAACGGGATAAATGTGGCGACGAGTCTCGAAGACCACCTCGCAATGCCCGGCGGGATCGTAAATCCCCTTACAACCGGCGGGAGTTTCGTAACGAAGGTTGCTGCCGGAATCGGAGAAGGCCGAGAACTTATTCGGGACTACGCGGACGTCCCAGCCATCGCCATCAGGTTCGGCATGTTCGGGGAAGACACACACCGCCGGGGGAGTGAGGGCTGGAATGCACCCCGGACATTGGTGCGAATCATGGCTACGCGGGCGCTTTGCCCGTTTGGGAGCGATAAGGACGGCCTGCGCGCTTATCCGATCGAAGCGAAGTTCGCAAGTCGCAGCGGGAATCGAAGTGGTCATAGCCCGGTTACCCCCACATGCGAGCTATGAGCTTTCGAAGGGCTCCTTTTTTGGAGCCCCAGGTCGAGCTCACCCGGCTATAAGATGCCTAATTGGAATAAAATGTCAATGGGAATCTGATAGATATTACTTACCATAGAATTGATAGTCTATTCTATCGATATAATAGACAACTCTATGATATGCTCCTCGTGAAATAAGAATGAGGCCGCAATGAAACGCAAGGTGGATGAGTTTCATGTGATTGCTGCCGCGTATCTTAGCGGCCAGCAAAAGAATCAGGAAGAGATCGCCAGGGATCTCGAAATCAGTCAATCGCTGGTATCGCGCCTGGTCCGGCGCGCCAAGGACTCCGGAATCCTGGAAGTGAAGACCAAATTCGTGAGCGAGCGTGTCAGCGCTGAGGAGTTGGCTCGGGTGAAGGCGAGACTCAGCACAAGCCCAAATCAGCAGATACTCTCGCGG
>JASHVU010000744.1 GCA_030044455.1 Acidobacteriaceae bacterium
TTGCCGAAACGCAGCAAGTGCTCCTGCTCAACGATCTGCGCAGTCGCATCCGCGTGCAGACTGACGGAAAACTCCAAACCGGCCGCGACGTAGTGATTGCCGCGCTGCTCGGCGCCGAAGAATTCGGCTTTGCCACAATGCCCCTCATTTCAATGGGCTGCATCATGATGCGCAAGTGCCACTTGAATACTTGCGCGGTGGGTATCGCCACTCAGGACCCGGTTCTTCGTGCCCGCTTTACCGGTACCCCCGAGCATGTCATCAACTTCTTCTTCTTCATCGCCGAGCAGATGCGCCAGCACATGGCCAAGCTGGGCTTCCGCAGCATCGACGAAATGGTGGGCCGCGTCGACCGCATCGACGCTTCCATCGCCGACGCGCATTGGAAGGCCAAGGGCATCGATCTCACCCAGATTCTCTACGCGCCCACCCTGCCCTCGCGCGTCGCACGCCGCCGTACCCAGCCGCAGGATCACGGCCTCAACCAGGCTCTCGATCACATCCTCATTGAGAAGGCAGCACCAGCCCTGGAGACGCAAGAGCCTGTGAAGGCCAGCTTCGCCATCCGCAATGTGCACCGCACCGTTGGCGCCATGCTGGGCGGCCAGATCGCCCGCCGCTACGGATCAGATGGATTGCCCGATGGCACCATCCACTTCAAGTTCCGCGGATCGGCCGGCCAGAGCTTTGGCGCCTTCGTACCCAACGGCGTCACCCTCGAACTCGAGGGCGACACCAACGACTATCTGGGTAAGGGACTCTCCGGCGGACGCATCATCGCCTATCCACCCAAGACCTCCAGCTTCCTGCCCGAAGAAAGCATCCTGGTTGGCAACGTGGTGCTCTATGGCGCTACCAGCGGCGAAGTATTTCTCAACGGCATCGCCGGCGAACGCTTCGCTGTGCGCAACTCCGGCGCAACCGCCGTGGTCGAAGGCGTAGGCGATCACGGATGCGAGTACATGACCAATGGACTGGTCATCGTCCTCGGCTCAACCGGCCGCAACTTCGCAGCCGGCATGAGCGGCGGCATCGCCTATGTCTACGACGACCAGGGCGACTTTGCCTCGCGCCGCTGCAACAAGGCCAGCGTTGATCTTGAACCGCTGACCTCGTCGGAAGATATAGAAAGAATTCGCGGCCTGCTTGAGCACCATCGCGACCTGACCGGCAGCCCCCGCGCCGCCTGGGTCCTCGAGCACTGGGCCGATGCCCAACCCCGGTTCATCAAGGTCTTCCCGCATGAGTACAAGCGCGTTCTGGGAGTAGCGCGCGCCGCATCGACTGAAGCGGCACATCATAACCCCGCTGCGGCGCCCCACGTGGCAGTCACCGCGGAGGTGCAGCATGGGTAAGGTCACAGGATTCCTCGAACTCCAGCGCGAACAACCCTCACGGCGCCATCCCGGCGAGCGCATCAAGGACTGGTTCGAAATCTACGAGCCCTTCCCTGAAGAGAAACAGCGCGAACAGGGCGCACGTTGCATGGACTGCGGCGTTCCCTTCTGTCACACCGGCTGCCCGGTCAACAACATCATTCCCGACTGGAACGACCTGGTCTACAACAGCCGCTGGGAAGCAGCCATTCGCCGTCTGCACTCGACCAACAACTTCCCTGAGTTCACCGGCCGCATCTGCCCCGCTCCGTGCGAGGCAGCGTGCGTACTCGGCATCAACCAGCCGCCTGTCTCCATCAAGCTCATTGAGCGTTCCATTGTTGATCGTGCCTGGGACGAGGGTTGGATTCATCCCGAACCACCCGAGCAGGCCACCGGCAAGCTCGTCGCTGTGGTCGGCAGCGGCCCCTCCGGTCTCGCCGCCGCGCAGCAGCTTCGCCGCGCCGGCCACTCCGTCACGGTATTCGAAAAGAACGACCGCATCGGCGGCCTTCTTCGCTACGGCATTCCCAACTTCAAGCTTGAGAAGCACGTCCTCGATCGCCGCCTTGCGCAAATGGAGGCCGAAGGCGTCAACTTTCAAACCAACGCCCACGTCGGCGGCAATGTCTCCGTAGATTCGCTCCGCGAAAACTACGACGCCATTCTGCTCTGCGGAGGCTCAGAGCAACCCCGCGACCTGCCCATTCCCGGCCGCGAGCTCAATGGCATCCACTTTGCCATGGAGTTTCTGCCTCAGCAGAACCGCCGCAACGAAGGCGACACCGAAGAGGCGCTGCTCGCCAGCATGCGCGCCGCGGCTCCCATTCTTGCTACCGGAAAGCGCGTCATCATCATCGGCGGCGGCGATACCGGCGCAGACTGCCTCGGCACCAGCCATCGTCAGGGCGCAATGAGCGTGCATCAGTTTGAGATCATGCCCAGGCCTCCGGCCGAACGCGCCCCCAACACCCCTTGGCCGCTGTGGCCTCTGCAACTCCGCACCGAAAGCTCGCACGAAGAGGGCGGCATCCGCGACTGGAGCATTAACACCACCAAGTTCACCGGCGACGAAAACGGCAACGTGAAACAGCTTCACTGCGTCCGCGTCGGTGCGCCGCCCAAATTTGAAGCCATCGCCGGCACCGACTTCATTCTCGATGCCGATCTGGTGTTGTTGGCGATGGGCTTCCTTGGGCCGGTGCGCAAAGGCATGATCGAGCAGTTCGGCCTCAATCTCGACACCCGCGGCAATGTTGCCACCAACAACTACATGAGCTCGGTTGAAGGCATATTCGCCGCCGGCGATATGCGGCGCGGCCAGTCGCTCGTAGTTTGGGCCATCAGCGAGGGCCGCAAAGCCGCAGCCGCCGTCGATTCCTACCTGAAAACGAAAGACGCCGAACTGACTTCAGCCCACGCCGCATCGTCCGCACCCTAACAATGAGCGCCTTCAGCCTTTCACTCGAGCCCGCTTTTCTCACCAGCCACGAAAACCCGTAGCGCCGGGCTCCCCGGGGCCCCCAACGAATGATTTGTATTCGTTGGGGTGGTAACCCGGTTGTCCCTGCGGACCTCCAGGCCCGCAGGCGTCATTCAAAGCACCGAATTCCCGATACGCGCACGCCTGTGAGAAATGTGGACTAGGTCTGGCATGATCGTCTCGGCACGTAGCAAAACTCGTGTAGGCCGTGAGATCGCCCGCGCAAACGACGAAACAATAGGCACTCGGACATGCAACGCTCATCTCCTCGATTCTTACCTGACATCTTTCCGATACCTTTCCCTCTGTCGTTCACAACCAAGCCCTTTGAACGCAACAACACCGCGCGGTTCGACGCCAACTCCTCGTAGCCGGCTCCGGCATGTTGTCTCACATCTTCGCTGCAGCATCTAAACCTTCCACTTTTGTTCGAGACAAATTGCAGATAATTTTCCCCTCCTGCGCTACATTCAAACCAGGACCGAGAATCCTCCTGAAAAACGGCGGCTCGGGATCGTTAACCGAACCGCGCCCGCGCCCCGGGCCGCATTCGTTTCGATGCCGCCTTTGGCGTCGAAACGCAGGCAAGCTCCGAGGTTTTATTTTCAATGAGTTGCATCTAGGGAGGCGCATAAAATGGCCCGTAACCATTTTCTTTTCAAATACTTGGACGCAACCCGTTGATTGTAATGCGCTTAGCGTAAAGCTTTTCCACGAACCGCATGAGAACAATCAAGTTATTTTCAGGGAATAATAGGGGGGATACCCATGCCCTGCCGTACAGGCTCAAGGCCGCGCTGGCCGCGCCGAACCACCTGCCGCGTGTTAGCATTCTTTGGCGCACCTAGACTCGCTGGAGATGCAGCATTGAAAAGCACACGCCTGGCGCTTCTGTCCCTGCTTTTGTGCGCGGCATTCGGAGCGACCCAAAAGATTTCAACTCAGCAAACCATGAGCACCGAAGTCCAGCCGACTCCCGCAACCTACCTGAAACTCGCCGCTGAAGTCGACGGCGCACTCCACAATGACGACCTCAATCTCTGGTTTCCACGCTCCATTGACCATGAACACGGCGGCTTCCACTCCCATTTCACCCGTGACTGGCAGTGGGCGCCCAGCGACGGCAAGTTCTCGGTCTTTCAGGGCCGCATGACCTGGGTCGCTTCGCAAGTAGTGCTGCGCGATCCTGACAAAAAAGTTGAGTTCCTGCCCTATGTCCGGCAGGGGCTCGACTTCCTTCAGAATGGGATGTGGGACAAACAGGATGGCGGCTTTTTCTGGGGCCTCGACGACGAGGGTAAAATCACTCCGCAGTTCGGTGACGGCAAGCAGCTTTACGGAATCGATTTCTGCATCTACGGTGCAGCCGCGGCCTACCAGGCAACCGGCGACCCGCGCGCACTCGAGCTCGCAAAGAATGGCTTCTACTGGCTCGACCAGCATGCCCACGACAGCGTCAACGGCGGCTACTTTGAAACCCTCACGCGCCAAGGCCAACCCGTCCTGCCGAATGCGCCGCCCGGCCAGATTGAAGAGGGGCCCATCGGCCCGGTCGGCTTCAAGTCGATGAACGCGCACATTCATTTGCTTGAGGCGCTCACCGAGCTCTACCGCGTGTGGCCCGATGCAACTCTTCGCGCTCGCCTCGAAGAGATTCTCTCCGTCGTGCGCGATAAAATCTGCGTCGAGCCGGGCGTCATGAATCTTTACTTCACAAACGACTGGCACGCGATTCCCGGTCCCGACTCCTACGGGCATGACGTGGAGACGGCCTACCTGATGCTCGAAACCGATGAGCTTCTCCACACCCATGCAAGCGAGAAGACCGAGCGCATGGCTAAGATGCTGGTCGATCACGCCCTCGCCTACGGCTGGGACAAAACCAATGGAGGCTTCTTCGAAAATGGGCCGACCTTTGGACCGGCTGTAGATACAAGGAAAGAATGGTGGGTGCAGTGCGAAGGCCTCAACGCGCTTCTGCTGATGCACCAGCGATACGGAAAACAAAATCCGATTTATTTTGAGCGTTTCCTCGAGCAGTGGGCCTTCATCAAGAACCACACGATCGACTCTCAATTTCACGGCACCGTCAATATGACGACCGCCGATGGTAAGCCTTTGACCGAGGACAAGGGAAGCATCTGGAAAGCCGGCTATCACGATGGACGTGCCTTTTGGAACGTGAGCGCACGGCTACGCGAATTGGCGCAGAATCCCTAAATGTTCATTTCATGCTAATGTGATCATTATCACTAATGCGCTATCGAACCCTTAAAACATACGTCCAATGAACTGAAGTGCTCCCTATTTCCGCGCAAATCATGCCGATCTGATCATAGCCATGAGCCTTTTAAGTGGAAATCTTGATACTGGCGGCATAAATTGTTCGGGTCTCTGAAATCGCGGAGTAGAATTGCCGTGTTATGTCGGAATCGATCAATCGCCGATCAGAAGAAATCGTCAAGCACCTTTTGAAGTCAGGAACCGCCACCATTGAAGATTTGCTGGCAGTCGCCGGTTCTTCAGCTCCAAGCATCCGGCGTGATCTTGCGCGGCTTGAGAATCGCGGGTTGATTCGCCGCACCCATGGCGGCGCCGAACTCGCCGAGCCGCTGCTCTATGAACCCTATCGGTATGACAGCTCGTTTATTGCCCGCGAGCAGCGCCACGCCGCTGAAAAGCGCCGCATCGGTTTGGCCGCCGCAGAAATGGTTCTGGAGGGCGAGACAGTCGGCCTTTCTGCCGGTACCACCACCACCCACATCGGCCGAAGCCTTCGTCACCGCGAAAAGATCCAGGTGATTACCAACGCTCTCAATATTGGCATGGAGCTTTGCAATCGTACTTCAATTCGCACATTTCTCACCGGCGGTGCCATGCCCTGGGCGTGGTCGTTTGCACTTTCAGGCAATGCTGCGTTGAATTTTCTCGACAGCGTTTATATGGATAAAGTTTTCTTGAGCGTGACTGGTCTCGACGCCGAACGTGGCGCCACATCCCTCGAGTCTGACGAAGCGCTCGTCTATCGCAAGATGTTAAAGCAGACCAAGCAGGTGATCGTAGTTGCCGATTCCAGCAAGATTGGTAAGGTGAGCCCCGCAATTATTTGCGCCATCAACGAGATTCACGTTCTCATCACCGACACCAACGCCACTGTCGATGCCACTGCGCCATTTGAGCGCCAGGGAACGCGAGTCATCAGGGTCTGATCGATTGCCGCCGGTTTAACGCGAGACGCGTTTTATGCAGTTTCAGTGCGGCTCGCAGCGATATTCCTGCACTCAGTAGTTCACCGCTCCTGCACCTGCGCAGTCATTTGCTCATACTCGCTTCGAAGCAATCTGACAGCTTCACGAACGTTGGCTTCGAGCTGCATCGTATTCGCCCTATGGCTGTTTGATCCATTGAAATTCGTCAACGACCCATGCAGCCAGAACGCTCCCGACCGTCGCACCAATTCAACCAGTGACGCCAAACGCAGACCGCCGCCGGCGATAATATCGATCCGTCCGTCGGCTTGCTGCTGCAGTCGCCCAATACAATCAGCTCCCTGCAACACATCGGCTGCACCACCTGAAGTGAGAAGACCGGAGGCGCCAGTTTCTATTACCTGCTCAAGCGCCCCGGTCAGATCCGGAGTCTCGTCAAAGGCGCGGTGGAAAGTGGTCACCAACGGAAGCGCATACTCCACCAGGTTGCGCGTTCGCTCAACATCCACTTTGCCATCTGTGTGCAGCACTCCCACCGCCACTCCGCTGGCCCCCGCCGCCTTGGCCTCGTCGATCTGTCGACGCATCAGATCGTACTCCCGAGAACTGAAAACAAAATTCCCGGCTCTGGGTCGAATGAGTACATAAATCGGTATCGAAACCGCTTTCGCGCTGGCGGTCATTAACTCCGCTGACGGGGTCGTTCCTCCCTCTGAAAGCCTGGAGCAAAGTTCAATCCTGTCTGCTCCACCTGACTCTGCAGCGCACGCTGCCTCAACACTCTCTGCGCATAATTCAAAAAAGAATGACGTCATAAAAATTAGCGATTGCGATCCCTCGA
>JASHVU010000745.1 GCA_030044455.1 Acidobacteriaceae bacterium
ATCACCGGTGCCACCTGCACCCAGCCCAATCTTTATCCGGATGGCCTCAACATGGATGCGAGCGACATCGCTCCTCGCCCGGACTTACTTGCACCTGTTAAGAAAGCCAAGACGCAATACAATTGGTTTTCTGCCAGTTCCTTCGCGGACGCATGGGGACACTTCGGAAGCGCCGGCCAGGGTGTGTTCGTCGGTCCCGGCCTTGACCTCTGGGATCTTTCCGCAATGAAGAACATCCAGGTTGGTGAACACGCCCATTTCCAGTTCCGCGGCGAGTTCTTCAACGCCTTCAACCACAACAGCTTCAATAGTGTTAACACCATCTCCGACGAGGGAAGCTTTGGCCAGGCCAACGGTTCGCACGACCCACGCGAGATTCAGCTTGGCGGCAAGTTCTACTTTTGAGTTGAATCGCGGTGTAGAGAGATGCTCTCGCAATGTCCGGGAGCATCTCTCCTGCCATGCTGCAACTCTGACCTTGCTTCTCACCGGGCTCCGCAATCGTTCCCCTTACGCCCGAAGTCGGGTCTCGAGACGCGAATCGTGACCAGCATGCCTGTTTCTTCCCGGAAAACTTGTAGTCGAGGCTCCGGTAAGTCAGGGTTCGTCTCACCGGTGTTTCATATCCATGCCTCTCTTCAATGAAAGGGTCGTGCGAACCATACTGCATGAAGATGACTGTCACAATGCAAGACGTTGCCCAGGCGGCAGATGTCTCAATCACGACAGTCTCCCACGTGATAAATGCTACCCGGCCCATCGCGCCGGCGACCCGCGCGCGCGTGCTAAAAGCGCTCAAAGAGCTGGACTATTACAAGAACAGCTCGGCTCGCTTGTTAGTCCGCGGCCATAGCGATGCGCTGGGATTAATTATTTCCGATATCGACAATCCATTTTACCCGCAGTTGATTAAAGGCTTCGAGAGGGCATGCCATGCGGAACGTCTAGAGCTCATTCTGGGGATGACGAATTACGATCGAAGAAACGCCGAAGCGGCCGTTCGGAGAATGATCGAAGACAGGGTGCGCGGTGTGGCGATCATGAGCGCAGAGTTCGACTCCAAATTGGTTGGCCGGCTCCTCGATCGCAAGATTCCCGTGGTCCGATTGGATGATTTGGAATTGGGTCCGAATCAAAGCGCCGTGCACATCGACTACTCCGCGGGCGTGCAGCAGGCCATGGACCATCTTGCATCGCTGGGGCACGAGAACGTGGCCATCGTTCACGGTCCGAAGAAAGTCTTATCCTCCAGTCGATATAGCCGATTGCTCATGAATGCAGTTCGCGCGCACGGAATGAGGTTGCTCAGCTGCATCGAGCAAGCCAATCAGCCAGCCGGGGGGATTGCGGCGATCCAGGAACTCATCGCTAAAAAAATCTATCCCACGGCGATCATATGCGGAAAAGACCTGATAGCGATTGGCGCGCTGGGCGAAGCCCTGCGGTTGGGGTGGCGGGTCCCTGCGGATGTTTCCATCATCGGGTCTGATGATATTGCCTTCGCTGTCTACTGCCATCCGTCGCTCAGCACAGTTCACGTCCAGAAAGACGAAGTTGGTCTTTGCGCTTTCCGTTTGCTGCAAAAAATGTTTAAAGACAAGGGAAGTCATGGCGTGGCCGTCAGCATCGAGACGCAGTTCATACCCAGGGAATCGACTGGGCAAGCCAGGCCTGGGAATTCCGTCATGGAGATGTCTCAATCATATTCCGGAAATCGCAGGGGGCTAGGATCACTCCATGGATGATTTCGAAGCCTTGCTTACCGAGTCGCGAAACCCGGCGACGGAAAACATCGACCAATCATCGACCATCGAGATGCTGCAAGCAATCAATGAAGCCGATCGTGGGGTTATCGATGCAGTGGCACAAGAGATTCCCAATATCGCAAGAGCCGTGGATGAGATTGTGAAACGATTGCGCTCGGGTGGCCACTTGGTCTATGTGGGAGCTGGAACGTCCGGACGGCTTGGTGTACTGGATGCCTCGGAATGTTCGTCGACCTTCGGCGTCAACCCGGAAATGGTTCAGGGCATCATTGCCGGCGGAGACATGGCCTTGCGAGACCCGTCCGAAGGCGCGGAAGACGACGCGCAGGAGGTGGTCACGGATTTGCAGCGCCGCGGTTTTGCGAAGTTTGACGTTCTGGTCGGAATCGCAGCTAGCGGGCGAACTCCATTCGTTCTCGGTGGCATCGAGTATGCGAACTCGGTTGGGGCAATGACCGTGGGGTTAAGCTGTGTGCCCGGCTCGGAACTGGCGCGAAGCGCCCGGGTTGCGATTACTCCCGCCGTCGGTCCGGAGGTGATCACCGGATCGACGCGGATGAAAGCCGGCACCGCGACAAAGCTTGTGTTGAATATGCTAAGCACCGGCTCCATGATCCGCCTGGGCTGCGTTTACGGAAATTTAATGGTGAATCTGACCCCCACGAACGAGAAGTTGCTTCAACGGGCTGTGCGCATCATTGCAGAAGTCACCGGTATAGGGAAAGACGATGCGGTCGCATTGCTCCAACAAGCCGGAACAGTGAAAACCGCAATCGTCATGCAAAAGTTAGGCCTGAGCCGGGATGCCGCCGTCGATAAGCTCGTGCAAAGCGG
>JASHVU010000746.1 GCA_030044455.1 Acidobacteriaceae bacterium
CGAACCCCACCAAGCAAGCCAAACTCCACCTCACAAATTCCAGATCGGCACTCCAGCGCACCCCGGCCAGGGCCTCCGCATCGGCATCACCCGCTTTCCGCCCCGCGGCCGCCCCCAAAACCGCTGGGCCGCGGACGGCTACTTCGACGTCTGACTTCCAGTGCTTGCGCCCAGCGCCAAACTGGTGGCGGAAATCAAAAAGAAGCAGAGCGGCCCGGAAGCCGCATTCCAAAGGGAACTCGACCGTTACGAGGGCGAACTGCTCTCGAACGCTACCGGCCGTCAGACCGTCGAATATCTCGCCCAGGTTGCCGCGCGCATGCCGATCAGCATCGGCTGCATCTGCGCCGACAAGTCGCGTTGCCACCGCTCGCGCCTCTATCAAATTCTTCTCGCCCACTCGCTAAAAACCTGAACGGCATTGCAGGGAATTAATGCGTTTGGTGCATCATGGATCTATGTGGACAACAACCGGCCGTTTCTGGCGCCATCATCTGAAAACAGCCATTTCTTCGGCGGCGCGCTTATCTGCGATAACCCGTTGATTCGGCAATGCTTGCAGATAACTCGTTTGCTTTCAGATACGCGCTGCAAAAATCGTGCCCTAACCCCAACAAAATAAGCCGCTTGTTTTACAAGAAGAGGGGGGGAGGGGCACACTTGTTGGGGGCCTTGACGGCTCGCCCGCCCATGACCCGAACCGCATTCATTGCCGCTTTTCCCGGTGAGCTCAAGCCGCTGGTCAGAACCGTGACGGGAAGCGGGAACAGCTCCGGTGTGTGGCCGCACTCAACCCGTGACGGCGTTCACTTCTGGGCCGTGCGCAATGAAGAAGAAGAGTGGATTGCCGCCTGCGCCGGGGCCGGTCAGGCAGCCGCAACTCGCGCCTTCGCCGCCATTGAAGACGGCGGACCCATCGACTTGGTTTTTTCGCTCGGCTGGGCCGGCGCGCTCAGGCCCGAGCTCGCTCCCGGGTCGGCCCACAATGTCGCCGGAGTCATCGACGTTAAGACGGGAGAGCGCTTCCGTTGCGACGCCGGCGCAGGAGAACTCTGGCTGGCCACCAGCCCTAAAGTGGCTCCCTACTCCGAAAAGCTCCGACTCACGTCAGCATACCGGGCCTCCCTGGTCGACATGGAAGCCGCGGCGATCGCGCGCCTTGCTGCCATGCGCGAAATCCCCTTCTACTGCATCAAGGGAGTGAGCGACTCGCTCGACGCCAGACTGCCTGATTTCAATCGTTTCCTCTCATCGACTGGCCAGCTCGAAACCGCCCGTCTGGTTCTCTACGCCATGTTCCGTCCGTGGCACTGGCCCGCACTCATCCAAATCGGCGAAAATAGTAGAAAGGCTTCCCAAGGCATCGCGGAGCTGGTCCTGGACCTTCTCGACGCCGAGGCCTGAGATTTGCTTTCGCACGGGTCAAAGTGAATCACAGGCCCTAAATTCACATCAGGAAACGGAATGGCCACTCAGATCTCCGCTGCTGAAACGCTCGACGAAACCCGCATCCCCTCGACCATGCGCGCTGTAGTTTATCGCGGCATCAACGATATCCGCATTGAGACTGTCCCTGTGCCGAAGATTGGTCCCGGCGAACTGCTGGTGAAGATCGCCACCTGCGGCATTTGCGGCACCGACCTCAAGAAGATCCACATGGGTTCGCACTCGGCACCGCGCATCTTCGGCCACGAGATGGCCGGAACCGTTGCTGCAATCGGCAAGGGGGTTACGCGATTCGCAATCGGCGACCGCGTAATGAGCTTCCACCACGTGCCCTGCGGCGAATGCTACTACTGCCGCAAGCAGACGCCAGCCCAGTGCCCGCTCTATAAGAAGACCGGTGCAACTGCGGGCTTTGAGCCCTCCGGCGGCGGCTTTGCAGAGTACATCCGCGTGATGGACTTCGTTGTCCAGAACCGTGGCGTCGTTCGCATTCCTGACGGCGTCCCTTTCGAGCAGGCTGCATTCGTTGAGCCGGTGAATACCGTACTCAAAGGCGTCAAGCTGCTCAATCTGCAGCCTGACGACACAGTTCTGGTCATCGGACAGGGCCCCATCGGCCTGATGCACGCCTCGCTCGCCAAGCGCACCGGCGCCCGCGTGCTCACCTCCGATTTATTCCCCGAGCGCCACGCTATCGCCGCGCGCTTCGGCCTTTCCAACCCCATTCACGCCGGCACTGAGAATGTGGTCGATCGAGTCTTCGCAGAGACAAATGGCCGTGGAGCCGACGCCGTCATCTTGGCAGTAGGTGGCAACGCGCTTATACGCACCGCCATGGACGCAGCCCGCCCCGGCGGCAAGGTTATGCTGTTTGCCCAGACCCAGCACGGCGATGCAACCATCGACCCGGCCGCGGTTTGTGTGGACGAAAAGACCCTGCTGGGCTCATACTCATCCTCGTTCCCGATTCTCGACGAAGTCACCAGCCTGGTCTTCGACGGATATCGAAACGGATTCGACTTGACGCAGCTCATCTCCCATCGATTCCCACTCGAACAGGCAGTCGAAGCCATCGAAATCGCATCTCACCCTCAGCCGGATTCAATGAAGATCATGGTTGAACCGGTCATCGGGGCGGGAGCAAAGTAAGGGAGACCCGGATGGCAAGCACGGTGAAAGACGCGATCCTCCGAGGACGCAAGACGGTTAAGACAGTTGTCGAAGAAGGCCGCAAGAGGGTTGAAGATGTCGTCGAAGGGGGCCTGAATACAGTTGAGACGGTCGTTGGAGCCGGACTGAATACCGTCGAAACCGTCGTTGTTGGGGGCCGCAGAACGGTCGAGTCCGTCGTCCACAAGGGCCGCAAAACAGTCGAAAATGCGTTTCTTCCCGGGCGCGTCACCATGCGCGCGGCCATCCTCCACGGCCGAGAGGATGTGCGCATCGAGCAGGTTCCCATTCCCAAAGCCGCCAAGGGGGAGCTGATTGTGCGCGTTGGCGCCGCTCTTACCTGCGGAACCGACCTCAAGGTCTTCCGCCGTGGTTACCACGCCCGCATGATTGTTCCTCCCGCGCTCTTCGGTCACGAACTGGCCGGGACGGTGGTTGAAGCCGGCGAGGGTGTCACGGATTATGCTCAAGGCGATCGCGTGGTGGCTCTCAACTCTGCCCCCTGTGGTGAATGTTACTTCTGCAAGCGCGGGCAAGAGAATCTATGCGACGATCTGCTTTTCAACAACGGCGCCTATGCTGAGTTCATTCGCATTCCTGAGCGCATCGTCGCCAAGAACACGCTCCCGGTTCCCGAGCACGTGCCCCTTGAGCACGCCGCGTTAACTGAGCCGCTGGCCTGTGCCGTGCACGGTTTCCAGGATTCGAATCCCCGTCCCGGCGACATAGTGGCCATCATTGGCGGCGGCCCGCTGGGCCTGATGATGTTGCACGTTGCCGCGCTTGCCGGCTACGAGGTCATCGCGCTGGTGAAGCACGACGGACAGGTCGAGGCTGCAAAACAGCTGGGCGCGGCTCATGTTGTGCAGGCTCCTAATATTCGCAAGGCGGTGCAGGAGACGCGCGCGCTTACGCCGAAAGATCGTGGCGTCGACATCGCTATAGAGGCAGTGGGAGTGCCCCAGGCCTGGGAGGAGGCGGTTGAGCTGGTTCGCAAGGGAGGTACAGTGAACTTTTTTGGTGGCTGCGCTGCCAATACCCGCGTCACTCTCGACACCAATCGCGTTCACTATAGCGACATCACTCTGCGCGCTACTTTCCACCACACCCCGGCCATCTGTCGCAAGGCTCTCGAGATTATCGCCGGCGGACGCTTCGATGCATCGGCCTTCATCACCGGCCACGCCAATCTCTACGAGCTCAACCGCGTCTTTGAGAAGCTGATGAACCGGTCAAGCGAGATCAAGACGGCCATTGTGCCGTAGATCTAGCTCCGCTAACGCCGCTAGCACCGCTAACTCCGATGGCTCGCTAGAATATCAATGAGACTGACCGATGCCCACCGCCGCATAATCCGATGAACTCATTGCGCGCGGCTGGGCTGCGCTTCCACCTGCTTATCGCATCCCCGACGTTGCTCCATCACTCGACCAGGCTCTTGCCTATTGCCGCCATCTGGCCGAAACGCATTACGAGAACTTTCACGTAGCAACCTGGTTCTTGCCCAAAGCGCTGCGCCCTCACTTTCACGCCATCTACGCTTACTGCCGCATCTCCGACGATCTCGGCGATGAGGTTCCCGACCGCTCCGCGGCTTTGGCGCTTCTGGATCTGTGGGGCAGGGAACTTGACGCCTGCTATGAAGGCCAAGCCCGTCATCCCGTATTCGTTGCGCTGGCCGAAACGATTCGCGCTTGCGGAATCCCCAAAGAACCCTTCGCCGATTTGCTCGTTGCCTTTCGCCAGGACCAGACTGTCACCCGTTACGAAACAATGGACGACGTCTTCGCCTACTGCCGTAACTCTGCCAATCCCGTCGGTCATCTGGTTCTCTACGCCTGCGGCGAAGCCGGCGATAGCGTCCGCGAAGAAAACTTCCGTTTGTCAGACCTGACTTGCACTGCGCTTCAGCTCGCCAACTTCTGGCAGGACATTAAGGTTGATTTCACCAAAGGCCGCGTCTACCTTCCGCAGGCTGATATGCGCCGATTCGAAGTCGGCGATGAGACTATCAAGCAGGGAATTCCCACATCTGGATTTCACACGCTGATGCGTTACGAGGTCGACTTCGCGCGCTCTCTCTTCGAGCAGGGGCTGCCGCTCATCGGCCGCGTCCATCGCGAGTTGGCGCTCGATCTCGATCTTTTCAGTCGCGGCGGCCTCGAGATCCTGCGCGCCATCGAACGCCGGGATTACGACGTGCTCAGCGGAAGGCCGGCAATCTCAAAACGCACCAAGCTCTCGCTCGCGCTGCGCGCACTGGGTGGCAAAGCGCTGCCGTTTTTGCGCCTCGGAGTCGGCACTGCCGGGAAAGCAGCTTGACGATTGCATCGGGCAACATGAAACTCGACCTTGCATACGCCCATTGCCGGGCCATCTCCAAAAAGGAAGCGAAGAACTTCTACTACGCCTTCGTTGCGCTGCCTTCAGCTCGCTGCAATGCAATCTGCGCGATCTACGCTTTTATGCGCAAGGCCGACGACCTGGCAGACGACGAATCAATCTCTCGCGACGAGCGCCGGCGTAGTATCGATACCTGGCTGGCCGCGTGGCATCAGGCGGCGAGCGGCGCGACCACTGACGATCCCGTATTCATCGCCGTGTGCGATGCAGTCGCGTGCTTCAACATTCCGCTCTCGCTTCTCAATGAGCTGGTTGACGGCGTCACCATGGACCTCGAGCATGAAACAGTCGGCGCACCGGACACCTACGCTGCTTTTGCGGATCTTTACCGCTACTGCTATCTGGTTGCCTCTGTCGTTGGCCTCGTCTGCATTCGCATCTTTGGATACACCGATCCTCGAGCAGAGAAGTTCGCCGAAGAGACCGGCATCGCCTTCCAACTCACCAACATTCTGCGCGACGTAGCTGAGGATGCCTCGCGCAATCGCGTTTATCTGCCGCTCGACGAACTGGCAGCGCACAATGTTACTCTTGACGCGTTGCTTCGCCGTATCCCAGGAACCCCTCCAAACGCTAAGGAGCGCGAGCTCCTCAAGTCCATCGCCGATCGCGCTGAGGAGTATTACAAATCTGCCGAAGAGTTGTTGCCGCTGATCGCACCTGAGAGCCGCCCTGCGCTGCGCGTGCTGGTCACTATCTATCACGCTTTGCTGAAGCGCATCGTCCAAGCCGATTACGATGTATTCACGCACCGCGCCAGCGTTTCGACCGCGCAAAAAGTGGCCATCATGTTCGGCGGCCTTGCACGGATGGCTTGGGCACGGGCTTTTGGCTGATACTCAGATCAGTTGACGACCGCACCACAATCCGAATCACGCTCAGTCGCCGTAATCGGCGGCGGTGTAGCCGGCATCACCGCTGCCTGCGCGATAGCATCGAGCGGACTACGCGTGCATCTCGTCGAGCGACGGGGTTACCTCGGCGGCCGGGCCAGCTCCTATCTGCATCCGGGTGTCAACGAGGTCATCGACAATTGCCAGCACGTGCTCTTCGGCTGCTGTACGAATCTCATCTCCTTCTACGAGCGCATCGGTGTCATCGATCAGATTCATTGGACCAGCAATATGACCATGATTGAACCCGGCGGCCGGCGCTCGGTGCTTGGCCCGTCGAATCTCGGATTCGTGGGGTTGCCTGCGCCGCTGCATGGTTTTCCAAAGCTGCTCGCGGCACATGCTTTCACTGTTGCTGACAAGCTCTCGCTGGCGCGCGCATTCTCGGCCCTCCTCAAAGTTGATTCAAAGGGTCCCCGGACGGAGTCCCTCAGCGCCTGGCTCGTCCGCCACAAACAAACAACGGGCGCGGTTGAGCGATTCTGGCGCCTCGTTATCGCCAGCGCACTGAATGCCGACCTCGACGCCATCTCCGTTTCGTATGCGGCCAAGGTCATTCGCGAACTCTTTATGAATTCGGCTCAGGCCGGCCGCATGGGCGTGAGCACCGTGCCGCTGAGCCAGCTTTACGGGGGCGCAGAAGCGTTTCTGAAAAGCAATGGAGCGGAACTCCACCTGAATTCGAACATTGAATCCGCTGCGTGGGACGAAGAGACCTCACAGTGGA
>JASHVU010000747.1 GCA_030044455.1 Acidobacteriaceae bacterium
ATCGGCTTACAGGCGCGATTCCCGTCAAAGGGCTATCCTGATTGAGACACTCTCTTCCATCGCGCAGGTGCGCACCAGGCACGCCTGACCCGTTCCGGCACACGAAAAAAGGAACCAATCCGTGACTGAGACACTTTCACCCGCCGCCGCGCCGCCCGAAATTCAAACCGACGGCGTCGTCGACGTTGCCGAATCAGCCCGCAAATCCAAGTGGTATCGTTGGCGCCGCGACGGCAAGGCCCTCATCGCTTATCTGCTCGACAGCGAAGTCCACACCTTCGCCTTCAGCGTTGCGGCCAACGCCATCCTCTCTTTCATCCCTTTTGTCGTGCTGCTCTACACGCTGGCCAATTCGGTTTTCCACTCGCGCGCCATGGCCGACGTCATCGGCCAGACCGTGCAATACTTCTTCCCTTCCAATCAGGAATTCGTGGCCAACAGCCTGGCCACCGTGGCTGCGCTTTCATCCCGCCACGGCTTGCAGGTCTTTTCGCTCATCATGATCCTGGTGGCCTGCACCGGCATCTTTCTGCCTCTCGAAGTGGCGCTTAACCAGGCATGGGGAGTCACCAAGAGCCGCAACTACCTCATGAACCAGCTTGTCGCCTTCGGCCTCGCCTTTCTCATGGTCATTCTCGGCATGGGCAGCATCGCTCTGAACGCGGCCGCCGAACAGGTGCTCACCGTCGCCTTCTTTCACCACGTCGACAACTTTGTTTTCAAATCCATCAGCCTATTACTGCTCGCCGCTACCACCGGCATCGCCGTCGTCGTCTTTCTGTTTGCCATTTACTGGCTGCTGCCCAACCGCCGGGTCTCCCCGCGTCCCATCGTACGCACCGCTCTCATCACTGGCATCGTCTGGGTCACGGCCAAATTCATCTTCGTCGCCGTGCTTCCGCACTTCGACCTCAAGGCGCTCTACGGCCCGTTTTACGTTTCAGTGGGATTGTTATTCTGGGCTTACACCTCCGGGTTGATTCTCTTCGCCGGCGCGCAGTTCAGCGTGGCCCGCATGGGCGACAAGAAAACCTAGACCCCGATTAAGAAGCAAACTATGCTCACGAACCGATCGATCGCCGCGGCCACCATCATTCCGGTATTGGCCTATGCGGACGTCCATGAGGCGGCGGCCTGGTTGTGCGCTGCCTTCGGATTCACCGTCCGTCTGCGCATTGGCAACCACCGCGTGCAACTGAATGCTGGAACGGGCGCGGTAACGGTTCGGGAGAAGCGCGAGAACGAGCCGAATGCGACGTTGGGCCTGGGCTGCTCCATCACGGTGCGCGTGGAAAATGCAGATGCGCATTGCCGCCGGGCCAGGGAGCACGGCGCGCGGATTACCGAGGACCCGGTCACGCACCCGTTCGGCGAGAGGCAATACAATGCGACGGACTTTGCAGGCTACTCCTGGACCTTTTCGCAGTCTGTGGCCGATGTTGATCCCGCGGAGTGGGGCGGAGAAGCAGTCGAGTTATAAAACGATTCGCACGATCGCGGCAGTATCGTCAGCTACTCGACAGCAAGAGAATGTAATTTCGGTTGCGGTTATTCACTCGCAACCAGGTGCCGCGTTGGCGGTCCGGTCTCCGTCCAGACCTTCTCGGCAACGAGGTTCTCTTGCGGATATTGAACGGCGTTCTGAGTAGAGATATCGTCGCCGACACGAAGCACACTCAGGTCGTGGCTGATTTGTCCATGCCAGATTTCCGTCTTTGCATCAACCTGCGTTACACACATCTTGTTGTCGCCCGCCCGTAATGTAATTGTCCCGTTCGCCACGCTGACAAGACTGCCAGTGCAAGATCGATATTCGACAACCTGGTGTGGGACCATCTTCACGATGTCGCCTGGTTGGAACTGAACAACCAGTATCGCCCTCAGCGACCCGTCCGCCGCGACGCCACTGTACAAGACGCGCGCATCTCGGCCTAAGACAAATTGAGAATCATCTTGAACGTCAACTCCGCGGCGCCAGAGCTCTGTCTTCGAGCCAATCAGAACCCTGACGCTCTTCGCTTCCTGGTCCAGGGTTATGGAATTGGGTTCAATCTTAGATAATCTCCCCAAAACAATCTGCTGGGCAAACGCTAAAGAGCATTGAGGAATGACCAAAGTCGACCCCAAAAGCACAAGCCCTGTTGCCGCCCTTCGAAAAAACCTCATAGTTTTCCCACCTCTCTATATGACGTGTTTGACGTTCTGCTGATTCGCTCGGAAGCCGCCATTGTCATTGCTGGAGCTGGGAGTCAGTTTTCCGTTGGCTTGGTGATGTGGTCGACTACGAGGTTAGGCACGGACTCGTGCGCAGCTTCGAGCTTGAGCCCCAGCTGTTCCTCGACTGCTGTGAAAATCGAGGGCCAGCTATCCGGATCGTGCTCGGACCACTCGCGGCCAAACTGAAGCGTGTAATTGTAAATGCCGGTGAGACCGGTCTTGTCGATAACGGGTGCCTCTACCATCGAACTCAGGGCGCCGGTGAGGCCGCGCATTGGGGTATTTGATCCGACGAACTCGAGGCCATGTTGCGATCCATGCGCCTGGATGTCGAGAGGGGGCCGCGGAGGCGGTGCCTCTCCATCCGCACCAGGTGGAGGCGGAGGCACAACCTGCATCTTGACGCCGCCTTTGTCCACAACAAGGTTGTAGATGACAGTATTGCGAGTTTCAAGGTGCGTCTTGAGACCCAGGCGCTCCGCTAACAGAACGCGAATCGCATTCCGTTTTTCCAGCCGGACTTCATTGTCAGTGAGCCGCGCGAGCCTGGCATCAGTCGCATCGTCCGAGCGGGCCTTGATGTCGTAGAACGTGCTCGCGACCCAGTCCGGTGCGCCTACGACCGGAGCGTCGAAGCCGTAAGCAATCTGGAGAAGGGCCTTGATGGGAAAATTCGTGGCTTCGAAGCGGCTCGAGTGTGGAGGGCTGGAAACGGATACGTGGAAATTGGCATCCGGCGGCGGTGTAGGGCGAATGGTGGCAACGTCAAAGGTCAGCGTGGGAGTGTAGTTGGGCTCTTCGACGATAGGAGCCTGCGCGTAGAGGTAAAGGCCACACGGGAAGATGAGAACGGCTGAGAGCAAACCGGCAGGTCGCTGAAAGATTCGGAACATAGGCGCAGGACTCCTCTTGGGAATAATACGGACGAGCGCACAGCCCAGTTCCCGAATTGATACGAATACAATTTGCAGCGATCCGCATCGGTCTGCGGCGGACAGGCTCACTGCACCCTGAACGCCTTGACCACGATCGCGTTCGGGTTGCGTCCCGCCGGCAGCATGGTGAACAGAGGAATTTGGCCATGCTCCGACTTCGACGCCGTGCGCACCACTGCCACATCGTCTGACCGCGAATCGACCACGAACAGCAGATGCCCCGCGCCTGAGAACGCCATCGCGGTCGGCCCGTCGCCCACATGCACCGACCCAATCCGTTTTCCATCGTCAATGGAGTACACCGTCACGTAGGGAGAATTCTGATTCGCCTCATACAGGAGGGCGTTGTCGCGCGACACCAGCCCCATGACCGGGTCTTCGCCGATCATGTAGGTGTCGCCCACCTCGTCGGTGGTTGCATAGATCTCCGACACCGAATTCGAAAGCGAATTCGACACAAATACCTCGCCGCCATCGGGCTTCAATGCCAGATGCACCGGCGCGCGACCCACATCCATCAGCGCTTCGAGCCGGTCGGTTACTGGCCTTTCCGGATTTGCCGGCTGATCTTCAGGACGGGCCAGTGCAATCGCCATCACCTGGTGCCCGCCAGAGCAGGCCACAAACGCCTTCGATGAATCGGGCAGAATGACCGGGCTTTGCGCTCCCACACACCCTTCGACCACCGTACGCAGACGCCGGCTCTCAACATCGAAGATAGAAACCGAATTGCCGGCGTGATTCGCCACGAGCAGCGTCATTCCGTCGGGCGAAAGCAGCGCCGCATCCGGCTCTTCGCCTACGCCGATCAGGGCCACCGTTTGCCGGGCATCGAGATCCACCACCGACACCGCGTTCGATCCGCGATTCGCTACATACGCCAGCTTGCCCTTCGCGTCCACATCGATCGAATCAGGATCCCTCCCCACCCCGATGGTGGCTACCACCTGGTTATGCTCGCAGTCAATCACAGAGATGGTGCCCTGCCCGCCCTGCGCTCCCGCGTTCAAGATGTAAACCTCGTTCCGCATCGGGCTGGCCGCAACTGCAACAGGATTCGGGCCTACCGGTAGTTCGCGATCCAGCCGCACGTTCACCACGTCCAGAACCGTCACAGTGGCGCTGCCCTGGTTAGTCACGTAAGCGTATTCACGATAATTTGCAGGATATTGCGGAAAGTCATGCGGCTGGCATCCAGTGAGCGTCAACAGTCCCAGTGTCGCCGCCACGATCGTGCCGGGTGCCCCATCCAGGCTCCGCTTAGGTGGGATTTCAGGTCTGTCCCCCATCAAGCCGCCTTCTACGCCTCTACGCTTACTCGAATCCCACGCGTCAACGTGCGCCCCACCACCGGCGCAATCTGCTCAAGCTCGTTCATCATTCCGGCAAACTGGTCGGGAAAGATCGACTGCGGTCCGTCACTGAGTGCCGCCTCGGGATGGTTGTGCACTTCCACCATCACTCCGTCGGCGCCCGCGGCCACTGCGGCTCGGGCCATCGGCAGCACGCTGTCACGCCGGCCCGTCCCATGGCTCGGGTCAATAAGAATCGGCAGATGGCTTACCTTCTTCAGCGCCGGAATAATGCTCAGGTCCAGCGTGTTGCGCGCGTGGTCGGCAAAAGTCCTCACCCCGCGTTCGCACAGAATCACCTGGTAATTCCCCTCGCTCATTACATACTCGGCCGACATCAGAAACTCATCGAGCGTGGCGCTTAAGCCCCGCTTCACCAGCACCGGCTTCCTCAGCCGTCCCGCCTTCTTCAGTAGCGAAAAGTTCTGCATGTTGCGCGCGCCAATCTGGATCACATCGGCCCACTCGGCCACCTGCTCCAGCGACTCCGTATCCAGCGCCTCGGTCACAATCCTCAGCCCGAACTGTTCCCGGATCTCGGCCATAATGCGTAGCGCCTCAAGGCCAAGTCCCTGGAATGCATAGGGCGAGGTCCGTGGCTTGAACGCGCCCCCGCGGAAGAACTGCGCACCCGCCGCCACAACCTTGCTGGCAATGGTAAACGCCTGCTCACGGCTCTCAATCGAGCATGGACCCGCTACTATCGCCAGCTCTTTGCCGCCAATTGCCGCATCCGTCCCCGCGAAGCGGACAACCGTGTCCTCTTCCTTCACGTCACGGCTGGCCAATTTGTAAGCCTTTGTAACCCGGATAACTTCAGAGACTCCGGGCAGCGACTCGAGATTGCCCCGCTCCACCTCGCCCTTGTTTCCGGTGATTCCGATTGCCGTGCGCTCTGCGCCGGGCATGGGATGCGCACGGTACCCCAACCCCTCAATCGCTTCGCAGACCGCCTGGATTTGCTCCGGCGTCGCCTGCGCCTTCATCACTACCAGCATGGCGCCCCCTATCACGTTTTAGGAAATACCACAGGGCGAAGCCTATTTTGAAAGGCTGTCGCTCCGGGCAACCAGGCAAAAACCTCACACGATTCCCTGAAACACCGTCGAACCCTCAGTTTACGCGTCTTTAACCATGAAGAGCAATTCGTATCGGTCCCCCACCGGCTTCGCCGACCCGCGATGGAAAAAACCAGAATTGGGGTCGTCATCCGCCGCCCAAGGGAGGCAGTGATGTTAGCCGAGGACGCAGTCCTGGGAATGCAAAACACAATGAGCCGTAGCCCCGTAGGGGCGACGCGAATGCTTCCAGTTTCTTTCTAGAGGCTGAAGCTGGGACTTGCGAGTGAAGTTGTCATGCCCGGACTGACAGTCTCAAAAAAATAATTGGGATTGGTAACTGTATCAGGGCACGACCTTAGCCGCGCCGCTACGCGCCCATTGAAACTCGATACTTTAGCCTTTGGGGGACGTATTGGGAGGGACAAACCTGATCGTATTCTTTCGCCCGCCAAGCCTCGTCACATTGCGAATCTAGTTCATCAGGATCAAGCGCCGGATCGTGTCGTCCACCTGGTGCTCCAACGCCGCGGCCTGCTGCTGCTTCGTCGTCGGTGCCGGCTTCTTCCCATCGCCAGCCTTACCGGTCGTCGCGCTACTAGAGGGAACGACGACATGTCCGTGATCCTCACGAATCACGCTTGCTAATTCAGGGCGCCGAGTCATTTCAATCCCGCTCTTATGCCTGGCTTTGCGTTGGGCTGCCAAAATGAGCACAACTGCCAGCGCCACCACAATAATCGAAGCAATCATCGAGGGTTGCACTGTATCTCACTCCTGGGGAAAACCTGTGGAGCAGCTTGCGGCCCTCCACGCTTTCATCATCGGTCGTCTCGGGATACTTCGCCATCCCACAAAGATACCCGGCCCCCCCGAATTCAAGTGTTATCTTGACTTGCCCCGGAGGTAACCACGGCAATGCCCCGGATGCTGCCAGCGGGATAACCTCGAAAGGTTACCCTGGTGCGAATATCGGAAACTGCGAAATGACTGCTGGATCATGCCCGGATGAAAAAATGTCTGCCAGCCGCCCGCAGTCTCACTTGAGCGCACTTCTCTGAAGCCGCCAGGAACTCTACAGTGGACCTCATAGCCTCAATCGCTCATCGGGGGAAAGCCTGCTTTGGCTCCCTGGGGTGGTTGATTCAAGGCCCCCTGCGAGCCTTGTTTTGGCTCGCAGGGGGTAGCTGACCAGTTCTACTGAGGGCCCCCCGACCCGCAGAGACTTTCCCCTGGTCAACAATTCTGGCAATCCCGCCATCTGTGAGAAGTGCGGGATCGAACCTACTCCCGGCCCTTCGGAGTGTTCATCGACAATTGGTCGATCCGCTTCACTGAAGCCAGCAGCCTGGGCCCTGCCGCCGAAGCCGATGCCGGAACACCAACCGGAAGAACCTCGCAGCCTCTCTTCGTACGAGCAAGCCGGCGCCATGCCGTACCATGCTCAAGCGCAAGTGCTCGCTTGGGCTTGGTGGTGTATTGCACTGCTACAACGGCCGGTGAAGCCATCATGACAACAAAAACCAATCCTATTAACAGCGGGTGCACAGCATTTCACTCCAGGGTGGAAGTCTCCGGTCATCCACGCTGTCATCATGTTTCGTTTTGAGACACTTCTCCATCCCACAAACACCATCAACCTTCGACATTCAGGTGTTATGCGGCTTACACCGAAGGTAACCATCGCTCCATGCCGCAAGTGCAGCCACAGCGATGGCCGCGATAAGATATGCGGCCGCGTCCAATCCAAGATTATTTAAAATGAATAGTTTGCCGTGAAGACATTCACGGCCGCGACAGGAGATTCCAGTAGGTACCTGTCTTCACGTCGGAAGACTTGGTTTTCGCGGACACAATCGGCCTCAAACAATGGGTGCCCCACTCTAACGTCGCTTTTTGCTGTTAGGGTGGGACAGCACCCTCCAACCTTAGCTTCAGCCCAGGTCAATGTTGCGCGAACTACGCCAGCTCGCTAGCGCCGCGAGCTCCGCTGCTTTTTCCCCTTCTGCGCCCGCCACCGGTACCCCAACCACACCAGGTAGCTCAGCTGAATCACCCAGGTCACGATATACGCCGCAACCAGAAACTCATGATCGAGAATCGCCGCTTGATCCATCTCTACGCCTCCAGCGCCGCCTGCGCCTCTGCCGCCACAATCCTCTGCTGGCGACGCTCAATCATGAACCGCAAAATCAGGATGAACACTGCCCATGCGAACCACGCGCCCATATTCCACAACAATACGCGCGCCATCGACCACGCCATCCCCGACCCCTGCGCTCCGCCAAACACCGGCGCCGGGTGCTGCGTCCGCCACCAACGGTTCGACATGTACACAATCGGCACATCCAGTGCGCCAAAGATTCCCAGCACCGCCGCCAGCGTCTGCATCTGCGGCCCCGCTGCAAACCGCCGCAACAGCAGATAGCTCACATAGATAAGCCACAGCACCAGCGTTGTCGTCAGCCGCGCATCCCACGTCCACCAGATCCCCCAAGCCCGCCGTCCCCAGATCGGTCCGGTAACCAGCACCACCGTGCAAAACACCACCCCCACCTCGGCCCCGGCCAACGCCCAGGCATCGGCCACCTGCGCCTTCTCCGGCGAACTATGCCTATAAGCCAGGTACCCGATCGACCCGGCCAGCGATACAGCAAAAAAGGAAAAAGCCACCGCTGCCGACGGCACGTGGTAGTAGATGATCCTGAAGATCTCACCCTGCATGGCATCGTTGGGCGCAACGTAAATCGCTTGGTAATACCCCCAGATCATCAACAGAATCGTGATCCCGGCGTATACCCCAATCAGAAGTCGTTTCATATCGAATCCCGTGCCCTCAGTGTACGACGCCCCTCCTGTTTCCAGGTGATTCAGATCACACCGGAGAACCACCCGACCCAATGGCCGTGCACACCAATCGCAATCGCCACCGCCCCTTTGGTTTTCAAACGGCGCGACACAAAGCGGAATTGAAAACAATTTAGTTACTGATTTTCAAATCGTCTGAATAGCCGAGAGCCAGGCCGCTTGGGTCACTTGTCCGAAATCCCGGCGTTTCGGCCAGGTGACCCGTAGCGCGTTTGAACTTCGCCGCCACCCTGAGCTGAGACCTCCGGCATCGGCCTGCGTTTGCTTTCCGTTCCGTATCTCGTGCATGACGATCATCCAGACTTCAACTGCTTATCTGGACTGCACCATCCCTGCAACCACGTCGGCAATCTTATCCAGGATCTGGTTCCAGCCTTCCAGCTGTCCGCTGTTTTTCGCGCTCTCCATCGGTTCGTTTCCAATGAAGGTGAGCTTCGTCTGGCCGTTTCCAATATCCTCAAAGAGCGCCACATCGTACGCCCCTTCCACGGCCTCATGCTCAATTCCATATTGCGCCGGGTCAACCCTGTTTCCCTCCGGATCGGAAAAGTACATCAGGGAAACAATCTTCTCGTACGGAATAATCTCGTGGTACTCAACCGCATTCCAGAACTCCTGCCCGTCCGGCGATTTCATGCAGCAGTGTAATTTCCCTCCCACGCGAAAATCCATCTTGCAGACAGGCGAGGTAAATCCTTTCGGTCCCCACCATTGCATGATGTACTTCGGGTCCGTCCACGCTTTCCAAACCAATTCGCGTGGAGCATCGAAAACTCTTGTCACAACCATCCGCTCGACTTCATTCACCGTGTTTTTTGTCATCTCTGACCTCCGTTTTTTTCATTTCCTTTACAACTGCATCCAGTTTGTCGAAACTCTCTTCCCAGAATCGCCGATAATTAAAAGCCCAGTCGCTCACTGTCTTTATCGCCTCCGGCCTCAGCGTGCACACACTCTCTCGTCCACGCTTCGTCTTGATCACAATCCGCGCCCGCACCAGGTAGGCAATGTGTTTTGAAATCATCTGCTGCGAGAGTGCAAATGGCTCCGTCAATCCATGCACAGAGGCGGGCCCATGGGCGAGCCGCTCGATCATTGCCCGCCGGGTTGGATCAGACAAAGCCGCAAATGTTGTGCCCAATCGATCCACAACCAAATGGTAGTGGATTATTCGTCAATGTCAAGTGTGAATTTCGCAATTCGTGTTTTTTGTTCCCTGATCTCTGCCCAGGTGCGCGAGCCGGCTGCTCGACACAAAACCGGCTATCGCCTCGTCCTTTCAAGACTGATGCAGTCGCTCCTCTTCCAAATGCCATCGCGCTGGGAGAACGGGATAAGATTCCTATCTGGGGGCCGCAGTGCGCAATGGAGACGGAGAACAATTCGACAAACGCCGTCGATTCACCGGAAACCGAATCGGCGGGGAGCCTCGGGCGCCTCGGAATTCCCTATCTCTATCGCTATTGGCAACGGCACGGACCGCACAGCCAGGGGCCAACCTCGAAACCCCGCCCGGACTCGGGTGAGTGGGATCTCGAAAATACTCTGCTGGCCGGGCTGGGATTGAACCTTCTCGAGACT
>JASHVU010000748.1 GCA_030044455.1 Acidobacteriaceae bacterium
CGGGTCAGCTCCGTGTACTGCGAACACATCGGTCTGGTTCCGAGCGCCGGGAGAGGAAAACGAATCGCTGGACATGTTTGAGGTCTCGCGAACAGGATACGGCACCCGAGGCGGAAGTTTTCCGCAAGAATGGATCCCGATATTAACACTTGTGTGAACAGGCTTCTTGCACGGGCGCGCCAAAACCACTGGTCAGGCGCTGAGGCTGATGGTATGCGCCACAGCTCGCATCTGGAGCTCAGAGCGATTGGCCCTTTGCGTTGCCCGCGCCGAAGTTAAGAACAGGCTCGATCTCCATTGATCAATCATCCGGCCGATTTTGCATTTTCTTCGTCAATCCGGCCCAAACTATTGAGCGCAAGGGAAAGATCGCTGCATTTACCTCTTATTTTCAATCACTTTATAGAATTACCTGGCGCCCGCGGCAGCCTTTCGATTCGCCTCCCAGCGCCGTTTTTGGGCTTCGGCGATCCTTTTACGGCCCTCAGGCGATAGATTCCTCTTCTTTCGTTTCTTTGCAGGCTCTTTTGTTAAGGCCTTCACAAGGGCCGACGATTTACTCGGTCTTCCTCTTTTCCTGCCTCCGCCAGCACCGGCCGCAAGCAATGCGCGCGCTCGCTGCAAGGTTGAAATCTCGCGGTCAATCGATGCAAGAATCTCTACCATTCCCATACTTGCTCTCCCTGGGTCTCAAAGGTCTGTTATCTGAGCTGAGTAGATGAACTCAGGGCCCGCCTTGTGCTCCGCACTAACATAACCTTGTCGGCAGAGACTATGCAATTGAAATTTAGTGATAAGGCGCGTTCTCGCCACTTACTCGATTTGTTCCAAAAGCAAAAAACCGGATCGGATCAACTTTCGCAATCACTAAGCCGTGCACTCTTTTAAGTCCCGACAGAAGGCATCGATCCGCTCCGGATCGCTGTCCCATGCAAACATGAATCGCGCAGCGCCGCCGATAAAGGTATAAAAGTGCCATCCCATTTCGTGCAGTCGCTCCAGAAGTTCCGCCTCCGCTTGAAGGAACACCGAATTTGCTTCGACCGGTTGCGCCAGCTTCACGCCTTGAACTCCTTCGATTAGCGCTGCAAACCTTCGTGCGCAATCATTCGCGTGCTGCGCATTCTTCAGCCATGCGCCGCTTTCAAGCATTCCCACCCACGGAGCCGACAGGAACCGCATCTTCGAGGCCAGTTGTCCCGCCTGCTTGCAGCGGTAGTCGAAATCCGCCGCTAGTCCGCGATCGAAGAACAGCACCGCCTCTCCAACCGCCATTCCATTTTTTGTGCCGCCAAAGCACAGCACGTCCACGCCGCTCCGCCAGGTCATATCGGCAGGCGAACATCCCAGGCCGGCACAAGCGTTCGCAAACCGAGCTCCATCCATGTGCAGCGACAATCCATGCCGTTTGCAGATTGCTGAAATCGCGCGCAGCTCTTCAATTGTGTACACGCGCCCGGTTTCTGTCGGCTGGGTAACCGTCACCGCCCTTGGCTTGGGGTAGTGAATATCATTTCGCTTGATTGCGAGCTCGTGAATCGCGTCCGGAGTTAACTTTCCATCGACGCTGGGCGCCACCAGCAGTTTCGAACCGTTCGAGAAGAACTCCGGCGCGCCGCATTCATCGGTCTCAACATGCGATTGGTCGCAACAGATCACGCTATGGTATGACTGGCACAACGATGCCAGGGCCAGCGAATTTGCCGCCGTTCCGTTGAAAACGAAGTAAACTTCGCAATCGGTTTCAAACAGTTTGCGAAACGCATCCGCGGCTTTTTCGGTCCACGGATCATCTCCATAAGCGGTCGCGTGTCCGCGATTGGCGGCATCCATCGCCATCCGTGCCTCGGGACAAATCCCGGCATAATTGTCGCTTGCAAACTGCTGCTTCAGCTCCCGCTCATCAATTGGGGTCATGCATTTATTATTTCATCCGCCTGAGCGCGAGTTTGGCAGCATGGTAGCCGCACATTCCGTGCACACCCCCGCCGGGGGGCGTTGACGCCGAGCAAAGATAGATGTCCCTGGCGCTGGTTGCATATGCGGGCATAGCCGGCCGGAACACAATCTGCCGCAGCGCAGTCGACCCGCCGGCAATATCTCCGCCGGCCAGGTTCGCATCCATCTTCTCCATGGTTGCGGGCGAAGAAACATGGCGCGCGAGCACGCAATCGTGGAATCCGGGCGCAAACCGCTCGATCTGCGACTCGATTCTCTCGGTCATATCCACGTTTGATCCGTTGGGCACATGGCAATAGGTCCACAACACGTGCTTGCCCTCGGGTGCACGCGATGGATCGAACAATGTGGGCTGCGCCGCGAGGACAAATGGCCGCTCGGCTTCGCGCCCCTGCGCTACGGTCTTCTCGGCCTCTGCGATATCTCGAAAACTGCCACCCAAATGGACTGTTATCGCGCGTCTGCACTCCGGCGCTTTCCACGGCACCGGTTGCCGCAACGCATAATCTACCTTGAATACACCCGGCGCGCGCTTGAAGCGCGTGAACGCATTCCGGTATTTTCTGCTCATCCGGCCCATCACAATCGCCGCCATTTGCCTCGGGTCAGTGTCAAACAACTTCAGCTCGTACTCTCTGTCCAACTCACGGAACATCTCGGCATCGATGGGCAGCGAGGTGTGGACTTTTCCGCCCAGCGACTCCAGCAATGCAATCAGGGCCGCGGCAATCGATTTGGCCCCGCCGCGAGGAATGGGCCAACCGGGCCCATGCACTGACGCGCCAAACATCACGCCGATTGTCCCGCTGAGTGGCCGATCGAAGCTGAGGAAGGAGTGACCGGCCAGCCCCGCAAACACGGCCCGCGTCCGTTCGCTCCTGAAGTAGCTCGCCGCCATGGTTTCAGCCGGCTGCAGCACGGTAAGCCCAAACTTCGCGAGCAGGAATGGGTGCCGCGGAATGCGCAGCAGGGGGCCGAACACGTCCGCGGCAAAATCGTTCCAATTTTCTGCGGCTGGGCCAACCAAATCCCGCCAGGCGTTACCGTCCTCGCCGAGGGCTCGCTCCGTCGCATTCAAATCGTGCTCCAGAACAACAGCGGTTCCGTCATCGAGCGGATGCGCAAGGGGTGCGTCGCCGGGGATCCATTCAAGCCCGTGGTTGGCAAGCGGCAATGACGCGAAGAACGGCGATCCTGCAGCCAGCGGATGCACCGCCGATCCAAAATCATGGACAAACCCGGGCAGGGTGAGAGGCAAACTGCGGGTCGCACCTCCGGGCTCAGCCTGGGCCTCAAACACGTCGACTTCAAGGCCTGCCTGCGCCAGCACGATGGCCGCAGCCAGTCCGTTCGGGCCCGATCCAATAACGCATGCGCGGCTCATACAACCCTTTCAATCGTGAGGCGGAAGCTCCGCGGGCCATTCAACCACTGCATAGTCACCGTCCGCGGTCAGAGTCAGTTCCGGTGCATAAAGGCCGATGTACTGGCGGCGCCACCAGTTGCCTGTCTGCCGTTTTTCTTCGGATGTCGTAAACCAGTACTGCCACAGTACCGCTCGCACATATCGAGGTGGAGCACTCGGGAACGGATTGCGCTTGAACAAAGAGAGAACCGCCGGGCTGCTCAGCAGCAGGCGCTCCTCGGTGGCCGGGACAAGGTTATTCTGCTGCCAGTCTCCCAACGATGAAAACCAAAGGTTCCACTCGAAACGCGGCTGATAGGGCGCATAAATTCCCGGCGCCTGATTCAGCGCCTGGGGCTTGAAGCGGAACGGATACGGGGTCCAGTTTGTTGCGTCATTCGATCCCTGAAATTCAATTTCGTACCGCCCGCGCGTCATGACCGCAAACAAGCCGTACTGATTGGCGATTCTGAATGGTTCCAGCGCCCTGATGGGTGCAACCGGCAGCACCATTCTGCGCACGGGCATCCCGATCATCTCAATCGTCGTGTTATAAGCGATCCAGGTCAACATTACCGCGGTTACTGCGAGGCTGGCCGCTCTCCACCCGGTTCTCGCCCCTCGCCGTGATTCCAGCTCGTGAGTCAACTCGCTTACCCTGGAGACCAGCGCCTCTTTTAATCCCTTTTCGCCTGTTTCGTTTTCGCCGGGCTGGTCGGCTTCCCGTGCATTGAGGATTGACAGCGAGGGCTCCTCTTGCGGCTCTGCTTCGATCGCCGGTTCCGGTTCTTGCGGCTTGCACGGTGCCGGCACAAAGCGCATCAGGAATCGATCGTCGAGCAGCAGGAACCCCAGGGAAAGCACAAGGTAATTCAAGAAGGTGTAATTCGCTGTCAAGATGACGCCCATTTCCCACGGTGTCACGATAAAAAAGCAGATCAGCCGCACGCGGCGCGGGAAGAACATCATGAACACCAAAGCCAACTCCAGCGCCAGCGTCGCGCCCACCGTTGCGGCATGAAACCAATGGGGCAAGTGCTCTACGTACCATCCAATCCAAGTGGGCAGCGGGCCGTTCTGGTAGTACTCGTCCATGGCGGTAAAGTTGCGCCATTCCTGATCGCCGCTCAGCAGCTTCACCATGCCCGACTCAAAGTAGATGCGGAACCACTCCCACTGCAGCAGGAACAGGCTCAGGCGTGGCGGGGGCTGGTCTGCGCCCCAGCCGGGCAGAATTCCGCCCGGCGCATAAAACAGCGTGATAAAACCCGCTTCAAGCAACATGCCATCCGACTGGTACATCGAGAAGACTTCGGTCGCCGTCACAAACGAGAGAAAGCAGACGAAGCAGATAAAAAAGCTCAGCCTCGGCCACACGTTTACCAGCGCCACAATCGATGCGATCAGCCCGATCCAGGTCACGGCCATTAGGGTCGGCGTGCCTGACGATGCCCAGAAGAGCGTGGGCGCATACCAGAAGCGGAGCGGGCCCAGAGCATCGGCAACCGCGTGCAGGTACTTTTCTGCCGGTATCACGCCCTGGGGACCGATGAGCCCATTGATTTGAAAAATCAGCGAGAGGAATGCCGAGAAGTAGATCAGCGCCAGTGCGCGCAAGAAAATCCATCGCGGAACGAGCCGGCCCCTGGGGCCGTGGCGCGAGTCAAATAACCAGCGAAATATGTTCCCTGGTCTTCGCCCCATCATGGTGCGATCAGAATAGCCTTTCTCGGGGCACTCTGCTCAGTTATCCTTTCGATGTTGTCTGACATTTGTTTCTCGCGCCCAATTGCCGCGTCTAATCGATCCAACGGTGGTTTCTTATGCGTCGAATTCCGTTTCTCCTCATGGCTCTTCTCGTGATTTGTGCTTCTGCCTCGGCCGCGCCAGTCGCTCTCTTTTACATGACTGACAGCCCCGAATCGATCCGGTCGTTTCTGGCGCACTCAAGCAAAATCGACCTGCTCGTGCCCACGTGGTACCAGGTTGACGAAAACGGCCTGGTGACCGGAGGGCCGAACCCGACGGTGCTCGACGTGGCGCATGGCGAAAACCTGTCGGTAGAGCCCATTGTGGCACTCTTCAACAAAAAGAAGTTCCACACGCTGGCCACCAGCGTCGACGCCCAGAATCTGATGAACGAAGCCCTGTTGCGCGAGGCAAAGCTGCATGGCTACGTTGGCTTTCAATTCGATCTTGAGAATGTGGACTACCTGGATCGCGACAACCTTTCGGCTCTGGTTGCGCACACAGCCGAGGCACTGCACAAAGCCGGTCTGCAGATCTCCATCGCTACCGTTCCCAATGCGCCCGGGTATCCCGGCGCGGGTGGTTTTGCAAAGTGGATCTACACGGACTGGCGGGGCGCCTACGACCTGGCCGCACTCTCAAAATCTGTCGACCTCATTTGCCTGATGACTTATGACCAGCAGACTCGCTGGACCATGCCGGGTCCGGTCGCCGGCTGGCAATGGACCCTCGACAACCTGGATTACGCGCTTAAAGTCGTGCCCCAAGACAAGCTCTCGCTCGGTATTCCGCTTTACGGCTATCACTGGTACACCGGCGCGCCGATTGAAGACAAAGCTACGGGCGAATACAAACCGAACCAGTCAGCCGATTACATCAGCACCCCCGATGCACTGCAGCTGGCAAGCGCGTATGGCGGCAAGCCCGAGTGGGATGCTTTCGACCACACCGAGTTCCTCTGGTTCTATCGCGACCAGATGCGGGAGTGGATCTTCTATACCGACGTCCATACATTCAAAGACCGCTATCAACTTACCGTCGACCGCGGACTCGAGGGTTTCTGCTCGTGGGTACTGGGTTCTGAGGATCCGGGCATCTGGGACTTGTTGCCTGAACGCGGGGCGAAAAAGTAGCGTGTGTCCACTTTTGATTGAACTATAGTCTGTGCTTTCCCACGTTACGGCATTTTCTGAGTTACTGTGTCCTTTCCGTTTCTTCCCAAGGTCGCCGCTCCCTGGTGGTCGCGTCGACTCAGCCACTGGGTTCCGGGCTACATCTACTCAGAAAATGCATTCAAGTCCGCCGCTGCGCTCTGGACTTTAGGATGGGGCAGCCGATTCATGGGGAAGCCAGCGCTCCTAAACCGCCATCACTTTTACGCCGCAGGCTTCGAATGCGCTGACCGCATCTTCATTGATGCCGTCATCGGTAATCAGCAGGTCTACTTCGCGCAGCGGGCAAATCACCGCGGGGCTCACCATGCCCACCTTGCTGGAGTCGGCCACAATAACAACCTCGCGCGCCTGGCGCACCATTACGCGAGACAATGCGGCCTCTTCGGGCTCAATCATGGTGGCGCCGCGTTCGGCGTCCACTCCGGTCACGCTCAGGAACAGCCGGTCGAGCACAAACATATTCAGCGTTTCAATGGCTGCCGGTCCCACCAGGCTGAAGGCTCCCGCCCAGCGCATGGTGCCGCCGGTCAATGTGGTATCGAGCCCGGTCACCGAGCTCAACTCCATGCCGATGTTCACCGCGTTGGTCACGATGCGGATGCCGCGCCGGTGCTGAAGTTGCCGCGCAATCAGCGTGGTGGTTGTCCCGGCGGCAAGCCCGATGGTTTCGTGTTCCTTCACCATGCCTGCCGCGGCATGAGCGATGCGCTGCTTCTCGGCGGCAAAGCGATCTTCGCGCACATGGAACGATGCATCGAACCGGAACGGCTCATACACCGCCTTGCCGGTCAGCATCGCGCCGCCGTGGGTGCGGTAAACCAGTCCCTGTTGCTCGAGCCGGGTAAGGTCGCGTCGAATGCTGGCCGGCGAGGCAGTCAGCTCGGCAGTCAGATCCTCAACTGAGGTCTTGCCGTGCCGCAGCAGCAGCCTGAGAATCTCTTTGGCTCGTTTATCGGTCTTTGAAGACATGCTGCCCGTTCATCGACTGCGGCCTTTAAAAGACTGCGCAGCGGCTCTCGGTCATTGTACGAGAGCGTTGCCATTTTTTGCAGCGGCTTGCAGAGTCCGCCTAAGCTTACGCACGTCCTCTTCGCGCACCACGTAGCGCGCCAGGCCGTCGGAATGCGTTCCAAAGCTCACTGCGTGATTCCAGTAGGTTACCGGGCTCATGGTTCGCGCGCGTAGCGCCGCATGCACCTCTTTCACTCCGGTGGCGCGCACAAATTCGCGCACATTGCTCGAACGAATTCCACCCGCGCCCATCAGCTCAACGCGGCCCCGCGCATTCTCCACCAGGCGCGCAATCCTGGCCGCGCCGCGCAGCCCGTCCGGCTCGCCACCCGAGGTCAAAATACGGTCCGCCCCGGTTTGAATCACGTCTTCCAGCGCCTGCTCGAGATCGGCCGTCACATCGAACGCGCGATGGAAGGTCACCTTCATTGGCCGCGCCGCCGCGACCAATTCGCGCGTCCGCTCCACGTCCACCTTTCCATCCGGCGTCAGCACGCCCAGCACCACGCCCGCCGCTCCGGCTGTCCGCGCCGCCATTACGTCCTCGTGCATTACGTCGAATTCGTCGGCCGTGTAACAGAAATCGCCGTCGCGGGGCCGCACCATTGCAAATACATCGATTTTTACCGCCCCCAGGACCTGGTGCAGCAGTCCCGCGCTGGGTGTGATTCCTCCCTCGCGCAGCGCCGAGCAAAGCTCAAGCCGCTCCGCGCCGCCTGCCTGCGCCGCAATCGCCGACTCTACCGAATCGACACAGATTTCAAGAATCATAATGACCCGATTCCGTTTCCCTTATTCGGTGCCGTTGTTCCAAGTTAAATAATCGAGAGTCGCCGCGGATCGATTTTTTCGCACATACCCGGCTACTGCGGCCGTGGACCGGAGTAGCCGGAAAATCTCGTCCATTTAGAAGTCGTAGTGCACCGAGAACTGCAGATGCCGCTCCTGCGAGCGCGGTCCCTGCAGCGACACGTTGCCGAAGGTGGAATCGGTAATGCCAATGTCAGGATTGCCGTAGCTCACAATGTTGAAGGCGTTGAAGGCATCGAATCGGAATCCGATCACCTCCTCCCTGAAGGTATGGAAATCCTTGAATGCTGAAAGATCGGTGTTGAAGTATCCGGGCCCGCGCACAGCGCCATTGCGTTCGCTGCCGAACGTGTTGCTGGCGGGAATGCCGAATGCGCAAGTGCCATTATCGACACCGGCAGTGAGGCAGGGAGTTGCCGAGGGATCGGTGCCGAACCAGTTTACATTGCTGCGATTCTTGATGATCAGCGGCCGGTATTGGTTGACCCGATTTTCGCCGTAAGTGTTGGAATTGCTGGATCCGCCGGTGATGTTCTCAGGGAAGCCTGTGTAGCCGACAATGGCTGTTGACACCTTCCAGCCGCCCACGACTTCGTCCATCACCCGATTTGAATTGGAAAGGAACTCCCGTCCGCGGCCCACGGGCACGGCATAAACCGCAGTGCCCGACAGGCTCTGCCGAATATCGTATCCAGCCGAACCGTAGTCGCCCGCGCTGTTGTAGTAGTTCTGGAAGGCGCCGGTGCTGCCGTAGCCGCCGACGTTCAAAGAGTAATTGCCCAGACTGTTGGTCATGGCCCTGCCCCACGTGTAATTCACCGTGTACTCCAGGCCGTGGGTCAAACGCTGGCGCAGTACCGCCTGCAGCGCGTTGTAGTTCATCATGGCGCGCGATTCGGTAATCAGCAACCCGCCGTTGCCGCCAACGCCAAGTGCGGAGTCCACCCCATTCACGCCAATGTATGGACTGTTGTAGAACGGGGCCGAGGTTTGAACGTTGTTGACGGTCAACTGGTTCACATTGCCGTAGTCCTCAATGTGCTGTCCTGCCTCGCCAACATATCCAGCTTGCAGCGATGCCGTATTGGTGAGTGCGTATTCGGCCGTCAAGTTCCATTCCTTAACGTAGGCCGGCTGAATATTCTGCGGGTATGCAGTGTACCCATTGTTGGAGCTGCTGTATTGAACTGCAGTGTCAGAGCCGGTAAAGCCTTCTTCGGCTGTGTTGGGAGTAGGCACCGAAGTTGTGGTCGGCGCACTGACCGAGAAGCCGGCCGCCTGCAGGAACGGCGCAATGGCCGTCAAGCGCTGATTGAACGAGTTGCCTTCAAAGAAGCTGGTCGCGCCGAAACCGCCGCGAAGAACGAATCGCGGCGTCATCTGATAGGCAAATCCGATATGCGGCATCCATTGCCGGTAATTGGGCTGGTAGCAGGCCAGATTGCTGCAGATTGCCGCTCCGGGGAGGGCGCCAGGGGGAAGGTGGCCGGCATATTCAATCTGACCGGTCGTCAGGTTGATGTTTCCGGTCCGGTCCTGTTCCTCGACCCACGGTTCATCGTACTCGTAACGCACGCCGAATATCATCGTCAGGTTAGGGAGCACTTTGACGTTATCCTGAGCAAAACCGGCAATACGCCATTGGCGCTGTCCAACGTTCACACTTGCCAGGGTGACTCCACCCGACGATACGCGGTCGAGCACAAAATCTGCCGGGCCGTAACCGCCGGAGCCGTTGCCGTTCGATGTGAAGGCGCCGGAGTAATTCAGCGAACCGAGATAGCCATCGTTGTTGCCGGTTGGATAGTTGTTCTGGTAGCGGAGCGCCTGGATGCCCATGGTGAGAACGTGTTTGCCTCGCTGCCACTTCAGGTCATCAATGTAGCTGTAGGTGTTGTCGATGATGCCGCCGTTGTAAGCGGTCGTGCCCACGTCGCTGATGTTGGCATTGAAACCCTGGTTGGTGAAACCGTTATACCTCTGGTTGGGGAAGGCAATACCAACCTTGGCGTTGCCCGAGGTCCCGAATAGTCCGGTTGTGTCCACCGGGAAGCCCTGGTTCCAATCAGTGCGTGTGAATCCGATCCGCGCCGAATTGACCAGCGTTGGCGAGAAGATATGCATCCAGTTTGCGCCGGTTATCCAAGTGGGATAGAGGTTGACGCCGGGAAAGGTGATGGCCAGAACCGCAACCGATCCGTCATAGGCATGTGAGATCGAGTAGAATCCCGTGATCTTGTCGCTGGCGCGCAAGTCGTATTCAACTTTCGCATCGCCCTGATTGTTGCCCTTGTAGCTCGGATTCGGGGCCTCGTAGTTGTTTTGCGCGATTCCGTCCGAGGGAGTCAGGCATTTGCCGCCGGCCGGAACGGTGGGATTGTCAACGCCGCAATCGGGATAGAGAGTGGGATTGGAGAAGAGGTATTTTGCAACCGGATTGATGATCGGGACGTTCTGGTTATTGGCATAAGGGGCGAAGCCATTCAGCGGGTCGTAAAGCTGGATGGGATTTGAGCCTGATAACAGGACCGAAAAATCGCCGTTACGCATGGCATCTGGAATAACGCTTGCGGTGTTAAGTCCGCCCACGTGCCAGCGCGCGCCCAGGTAATCGCCAAAGAAGAACAGTTTGTTATGGAGGATGGGCCCGCCGATGTTGCCCCCGAACTGGGCAAAGGAATACGGGCTAACCGGGAGTTGTTCGTAGCCATGCGCGTAGGCGTTGGCATCGAACCTGTAGTCCTGCACATATCCGTAGGCCGAACCGTGAAACTGGTTGGTTCCGGTCTTGAGCACATTCTCCACCGCGGCCCCGTTCACGTTGCCCTGGTCGGTCGGCGAGTCGGCCGTAACTACCTTGATCTCCTCCAGTGCCTGCGGCGCCGGGCTATAGGAGATGAGGTTGTTATAGGTTTCGTTCATGTCGATGCCGTCGAGCGTGTAGTTATTGGCTTGCGCCCGATTGCCGTTGAAGTTGGGCGTGTCGGAGTTATAGGTGCTGCGCTCGAAGCTGGTCTGGCCTGAGGTTCCGTAGGTCGTCACCGCGCCCGGCATGTAGAGCGTCACCGCCGAAAAGTCGAGACCGTTTAAGGGGAAATTCGCGATGGTGTTGGCTGTGAAAGTGGAGGCCAGCGTGATGTTCTCGGTATTCAGAATGGGAGCGGAGGCCGAAACACTTATAGATGCTGACGTGCTTCCCACCACCATTTTCACATTGAAATTCGCGGTCTGCTGCACCTCAAGCGAGAACGACGGAACGGTGGACTTTTCGAATCCCGCCGCCTCTACGGTGACCTGGTAATGGCCGATGGGCAGGAATTCGATGCGGAACAGGCCTTCGTTATTGGTGGTCGCGCCGGTGCTCACACCGGTGTCGAGATTCAAAGCCACGACGCTTGCGCCGGTCAACACCGCGCCGCTCGGGTCAGTCACTTCACCGGTAATCGTGCCGGTTACGTTCTGGCTTCTCGCCGTTGTTACACACGCCAGCACAGCCAGCGCGCACGCCAGGAAAAACCGGAATGCGTTTGTCTTCATCATGGTCCTCACTTGAAATGGGTTCGCGTCTCAAACTTGTCATGTGCCGGAATCGGAATGATTCGGGAGCAGTTGATCCGGCAACTCCCTCGACACTCAGAAAGCATTCTTCTGCTTTGTGAACCGAGAGTAGCTCTGAAATGATCAAAAAGTCAACAAAAATGATCATTTCGATCACAATAAGGACATATATCGCGCAGAATCAAGCTTTTACGGTCGCAAGAAAAAGCCCCGTTGCGGGGCCTTTTCATTGGTTTCGTTTTCTCCGGGGGCGCTGATCCATGTTCCCTGGTTCCCTATTTCTTATTCGCCGTCTTATTTGGGCTCCAGTTAATCACGTGGTAAAGGGCCGGCCACTGCCCAACGTTTCTGAACGCATGAAGGCTGTTCGAGGCATTGAATACGACCGATCCCGCCTCAACCCTCACCCACTCCCCGTTGGAGAGCGTTTCGCACGATCCCGCTTTCAGAATGATCAGCTCT
>JASHVU010000749.1 GCA_030044455.1 Acidobacteriaceae bacterium
TGCTCACCGTGGCAGGCCGCGATTTGATTGCCCGGTGTACAAAGGGCCGGCTCGTTGAAGGGCACCGGAATCACCTCATGTTTGCCGCGATTGCCGACGTATCCGATATCAATGGACATATCGTTGCGCGGCTGCCACTGGAAATCGAGCGTCCAGTTTTCCGTATAGGGAAGCACGTTGTTGACGCCGTAATTGCCGATCACCAGCGGACCGTCGGGTGCGCCGTCGCCGCAGTTATAGCCCACCAAGGTGGTGCCGTTATAGACATTGGCCGCGGTGCAGGCCGCTTCCATGGACTCGATGGTGGGCATGAAGGAGGCGAGATCGCTGGGCGTGGTGGGTGAGACCAGCGTCGGGAAAGGATTGCTGAGGTTCCCTGTCGCGCTTGTGTAGGCGGCAAACGGAGCTTCCTGGGTCACGCCGAATGGCCCACTGATGCCGTGGCCGGCCGGCGGCGACAGGTACTGGAAGTATTCGCCGCGGTCATAGTAGATACCCGCTCCGGCGCGCCATACCACCGAACCATGATTGAACTTGGGCGCCCAGGCCACTCCCAGTCGCGGGGCAAGCCCCCACTGCCGGCCCTTCAACGTAGAGTTGCTCACTCCCGATGTGCCAAACGCTTTGTTGTTGCCGGCGACAATGAAGCCCGTGTTGGTGATGGCGCTCGGAGTCGACGAATAGAGCGATGGATCGAAGTTGAACAGATCCCCGTTCTTCTCGCTGAACGGACCGTCGTAATCGTAACGCAGGCCTGCCGTGATACTCACGTTCGGCAAAATCTGCCACTTGTCCATCACGAACGAGCCGGCATCATTCGAACGGTAATACCGATTCGAGCTGCCACCCAGGACTGTCCCCTCATAGAGACTGCCGGTGAGGAATTTGGTGAATCCCGATGTTGTAAGTTGCGAGTGATTCTCGGCCCCATTCTTGATATTCAACTGATTGTAGCTGTAGTTGAACCCGACGCTGATGGTGTGTTTGCCGAAGGAAAAAATCGCCGTAGACGAAGGCGACAGCCGGTTCTCAAAGTAGCCCTGATCGATAAAGCCGTCGCCGTTGGAGGGGCCGAGTTTCGCGCTGTAGAACGGAGAGTAGTTGTCCACCCCGAAATACTCCGCATAGATGCCGGGGATGTTGTTTCCGGGCGCGGTGATGCCCACGTCCGACGCCGACAGCGCGTTCGAAAAGCCGCTGTACACCTTCTGCCGCGAGATCCCAACCTGCTGTGCCCAGTTGATGCGCGAACCGAGATTGATGGTGTTCTGCAGCGCCGCGACCTGCGCTCCGGTGTCCTCGCTTTCAGGAAAGCCCTCCGTATTGCTTGAGGCGAAGGGGCTGAATGAGGGCATGTGCTGGTAAAAATACTTCCCGGTAAGACGGTCGTTGGCCGACAGGTTGTAATCGAGCGCCGCATTGGCCTGGTCCCCTTTGAAGACAGAAGTGCTTTGGATGGTCACGTCAGGCTGACCGTTAGCGATTTGCGTCTCTGCATTTGCATCCGCCGACGGAATCAGATAATTGCCGTTCACCTTTTCGCCCAACAGCATGAGGGCGGCCGAGTTCCACTTGCTCTCCGATGGGCAGCTTCCGAATCCCGAGGCAGCTACATAGCTGGCGCAGGCCGCCTCAATCCCCGCGGTGCTGCGGTCGTCGGTTAAACCATATGGCACTTGAAATTGCGAGAGCGCGCCCGTCTGATCGGAATCGTACAGATGCTGGTAGCCGAGGAAGTAGAACAGCTTGTTTTTCATGATCGGGCCGCCCAGCGTTCCGCCTGCCACCCAACGGTGCAGTTGCGGATCCTCTTCTGAGGCGGGGAGCGTCCCGAGCATCACACCCTGTTTGTAGAAGAAAGGATCCGCGTTCAGGATGTTGTTGCCGAATTGCCCGTAGGCATCGCCGTGAAGCACGTTGCTTCCACTGGACGTAATGACTCCCACGTGCGCACCGCTCGTTTGTCCCTGCCCAGCGTCGTACATCGATGTAGTTACGCTGATTTCCTGCATGAACTCCGGCGGCGGTGACGCCAGCCCATTGCCGTTCGATCCATACACTGAGATGTTGTCCTGGTTCTGGCCGCCAGTCGTCGCGCCCTCGCCGATGTTGAACTGATAGCGTTGCGACACGTCCTGGCTCGAACTCTTGCCGTTGAACAGGTTCGTAACATCTACGCCGTCAATGGTGAACGTGTTGCTGGTGTCGCGCTGACCATTGGCCCAAATCGGCTGGTTGCCCAGACCGGAGTCGGTGCCGACGCCCGACAGCAATTGCGAACTTACGCCCGGGGCCAGAATGGCCAACTGCGTGAAACTGCCTGTGGCCAGGGGCGTGGCGGCAATCTGCTCCTTATCGAGGGTATAGCCGTTGGTAGTGTCGGTGGCATTAAGCAGGGGATTGGCCGTTACCTCGACAGAGGTGGAAACCTGGCCAACCTTCAGTGAGATCCGTACCGTGGTGGCATGTGCTTCCTGCACCACAATCCCTGCCAATTGCGTTGTCTCGAAACCCTCGTGCGTGGTCTTAACTTGATATACGCCGATGGGAAGATTGAAGATCTGGAAGAAGCCATCACTTTGACTGGTGGCGCCACGCACCACGTTGATGCTTTCATCCGATACAGTCACCTGTGCTCCGGGAATGGCTGCGCCTGACGAGTCGAATACTGTTCCGTTGATTGAACCCAGCGTTTGCTGTGCCCGACAACACAAAGTGCCAATTGATAGCACAAGCAAAGTCAAGGCCAACCAAGCGACACTCCTCCAAATAGAAGACCTTTTCATAACTCTCCTTGTTTTGCGGTTGATCTCGTTATTGCTTTACGTTCAGGGTGGAACCTGAGCCCTGGGGTGGACTTTGAAATAGACTCAGCGAAGCCTATCAAAGGAATATTAAAAAGTGAGAACCCAAATGAGTTAGGGGCCGAGTGTGCCTAGTTTGCGACCTTTTAGCCGATTTATAAAGGGAAAAATGACCTGCGTCCTGTGGATGCAGGTGATCCCTGTGGAAAACAGATTCTCGCGCCTGTCAGTCAGCATCATTCCGTAATGAGTTACCGATGGCGCCGGAGCTCTATTACCGAATGCATCTCAAACCACGGTCAATGCGACCTGGCGGGGATCGGGTGAGCCGTTCCTCGCCAGGTTAATCAATTTATTTGAGCTCAATGTGATTTGCCGTTGTTTCAGTGGCCGCTTCCGATGCCCCACTGAATCCGCAGGCCTGCACGCACGGTCATCGGCAGGCTCGGATAGCCGATTGGCGCGATGTGCTGTTGGCTGAGAAGATTTTCGCCCTGAGCGTAAATCCCCAGCCAGTTAAAGAGCTGATAGCTGCCGCCGAGATCGATCTTGGCATATCCGTGGTCCAGATTGCGATTGGGCAAAAGCAAGCTGTTGCCACCGTTGGCGTCTTCTCCTTCGAGATAGGTGGAGTCGTCGCTGCGGCTGGCAAATGCCGAGGTCAGCACCCCGCTAAGCTTTTTGCTTGAGTACGTGGCCGAGATGAATCCGGTGTTTGGGGCGCGCCGGAAAGGTCTTGCACCCTGGAGCGGTGAATAGGGGCCGACGGGAACGCCGTCAAAGGTGGGAATCGGGCCCAGCAAAGCTTCATCATCGTTGGTAAACGAGCGCTGGACGACTGCATCGAGATAAGTGTAGCCGCCGCGCAGAAAGATGTTTTTGCCGATGCCGCCCTCAACGCTTGCCTCGGCGCCCTGGGCGCGAAATGCCTCGGAGTTGATGGTGAGTTCGTAGGCAAAGTTCGCCTGCAGAACTTGTTCAAGCTGCTGCTGCTGCGCTGCTGTCAGGTTGGGCAGCAACTCGGGAATCAGATCGAGGCCCACATATTCAATCTCGCGTCCGAACTGGTTGTGGAAGTAGCTGGCGCGGAAAAGGATGTGCTGGCTCAGAAATGCTTGTTCTAGACCGCCTTCGTATGTCCGCACGGCGGGCGCGGTGAGCTGGTGGATATGAAGCGACTGTATTGTTGTCTGCGCTCCATTCTCGACCAGGAAGTTATAGAGCGACTCGTCCTGGTCTGGCAGCGTGGGCTCACGTACAGAATCGCCGAAGTTGAAAAGCACGCGCGTTCCGCTGAAAACTCCACTACGCGGCCGCAGCGCAAAGTACGAGACTCCCGCGCGTGGCATGGTCTGAACACCAAACAGGGAATAGTGTTCGAGACTTCCCGCCAGCGTATAGTAAAAGCGGTTTTTGAAATCCCCATGAACCGAAGCCTGGTAGTCATAATTGGTGCGCTCGATGGGCGTGTAGAAAGTGCTTCCCGGTTCGGCGCCCCGCTCGTCTTCATACTGAAATCCGACGAGTCCCGCCAGGTGCGGCGTAATCGTGATGTCTCCGCGGTAGACAAGCTGATCGCGATTGTTCACAAGTTGGGAACTGTAGGTCGAGCAATCGAGCACGGCCTGGCCCGTCGCCGTATACCCATTGGCGCCGGTGATGGTGACAACGTTACCCAGGGTGCCCGGCCCGAAGCAATAAGGTGTATTCGCCACGGCATTGCCTGATTCGGTCCAAAGGTTTTCCTGCTCGCGCTTGCGCGCCAGGCCGTAACGAACGCTGTTGTGGAACGAGGCCGTAGTCTGGTTGTCGATCGACGCGCTCAGGTAGATGTTCTGATCTTTCTCGGTCGCATCGTCGGCAACATGATAGAAATCCCAGGCATTGGGAACGCCGGTGCCGTCGACGAGATAGTGGATGGTGCCGCGAATTTGAGTGGTGCCTGAAGGCTGCCAGCCGAGATTCGCTGTCGACGTGGCCACGTGGTATTCATCGTTCGGCAGGTCATTACTGGTTTGGAGCCAGTTGAACGAGCCAAGATAATCGAAATGCCGGTGAGCACCAGCGAGCTCAAGCTGTTCGCGCGATGAATTGAAGTTTCCCGCATCGCCTTCGAAGAGCAGGGACGGAAAGCTGGTGGTTCCGTGAGGAGTGGTGAGACTCACCACGCTGGTCATTGCGCCGGCGCCGAAGAGATTCGAGTCGGGACCGCGATAGACCTCGACGCTCTCCTGTCCTGACGTGGTCAGCGGACCAAAGTCGAAGAGATTGCCGAGATCGCCGACATCTACGCCGTCCATCAGAATCTTGTTGTCATCAGAGTCGCCGCCGCGCACAAACAGCGAGGTCTGTGCACCCATTTGACCGTCCTCGACGGTTGAAGTCCCGGGCATCAGCCGCAATGCACCGGTAAAGTCGGTGCGAAGCGCCAGATCGAGTGGCGACAACACGCTGATGGCCGAGCTTGTCTGCTGCTGCGCCACCGGAGTTCCGGTCGCTGTTACCACAATTGACTCACGCACCCACGCCGGCTCAAGCACCAGGTCGCGCTCGATTGAGTCGAATTGGCCGGCGTAGAAGTCAGGGGTTTGCAGCTGGCGGAAATTGGCGGATGAAACGAGCAGAAAGAAGCGTCCGCTCGCGCCGGTGGTGAGGGTGAAGCTGCCGTCGGCGGCGGAGGCCGCAGAGGCAACCACCTGGCCTTTGTTGATCAGCGCCACGCTGGCGCCGGTTACGCGCGCACCGGTTGCGTCAGTGACGACACCATGAATTGAAGCAGCGTGAACAGTGAGAGCCGAAGCAGCCAGCAGGAGGGCTGCTCGCAAGAGAGAGATCGAACCTCGGCGCAGCGCCGGGCACAGCAAACGGAAAAAAGCCATCAAAGCTCCTTCGTTCCCCTCGGAACGTGAAAGCAGTTTGGGGCCAAAGGACCGGTCTCCTGACTTGCGCAATAGCATCTTGCTGGAACTCTCTCGAACCTGTTCCGAAGAGGCATCGATCAACCGCCTTCCCAAGAGCCGTCTAGAGAGGCTCTCAGTGGCTTCATGGCTGATCTGTTGGCTCCATCCGGCTTTCACAACGACGATTGCCTGACGAGCTGCGCTCACAGTTGCGGGGCAGTGGCGGACTTTCACCGCCTTCCCGAACATCCTGGCTTGGTTTGATTGTATGGGCGCGCGAAGCACGTCCGTGATGTCATCGAAACAATTTCCGTGACATCAAAATTTATAGCTGTTGTGGCCTGGTTAAGTCAAAGCCGGAAAGCAGGCAGGGCAATTACTGAAAGGGAAATCGCGATTCGTTTTCGGGCGTTTATCGCCGCGGTAAGGCGGTTTTTTCACATTCTGGCTCTTTCACCTCATCCCGAGGCGCTGGCTTACTGATTTGCCGCAGCCAACGCGCCTCGGGCACACGATGATCGCGCTGCTGAGAGCCAGCCTGTGCGGTGGGAAGGAGCCCATTGCCGGAACCCGCGGAGTTGAGGCAGTAAAATTGGTCCCGTCGGTCCACCGAACCAAGAGGAAATGCAATGCGTGTTGTTTCAGGGATTGTCGCTCTGGGCCTGATCTTGCAGGCCGCAGCAGCCGCCGTTTCGGCGCAGCAGGATTACTTGAACAATTGGCCCGCGGGCAGTTCGCCGCAAGAGGTGGGAAAGCGTCTTGCCGAGCACTTTATTACCAGCCCGCACCAGGGTTCGACCATCTTTTATGGCGAAGTAGGCACATGGTACGGGGCATTGACCTTCGCACAATTAACCGCGGATTCAGATTTGCGAAACCGGCTCATCAAACGCTTCGACCCATTGCTTCCCGGGGGTGCGGAGACCTCTCTTATTGGTCGTCGCCGGCATGTGGATGACGAAATCTTCGGCATTGTTCCCTTGGAGATTTGGATACAGACCAAGGACCCGAAATACCTGGCATACGGCAAGGAGTTTGCTGATCGACAATGGGAAAACCCCCAGCCAGATGGGCTTTCTTCAGAGACACGATATTGGATCGACGACATGTATATGTTGACGATTCTTCAATTAGAAGCCTATCGAGCTACAGGAGATAGGATGTATCTGGATCGTGACGCGCAGGAGATGGTTGCTTACCTCGATAAACTTCAGCAGCCGAACGGCCTTTTCTACCACGCGCCGGATGTGCCGTTCTTTTGGGGCCGCGGAGATGGCTGGGTGGCCGCAGGCATGGCGGAGATGCTCAGAGATTTGCCCTCTGACCATCCTCAGCGGGCCCGCATTATGCGCAGCTACCAGATGATGATGGCCGCTCTGCTCCGGTATCAAGGCAAGGATGGAATGTGGCGGCAATTAATCGACCATGAAGAAGCATGGCCGGAGACCTCCAGCTCGGCAATGTTCACCTTTGCCATGATTACGGGTGTGAAGAACGGCTGGCTCGATCCCTACACTTACGGGCCCGCGGCGCGAAGAGCATGGATCGCAGTGACTGGATACATCGACCAGAACAACGACGTAACCAGCGTTTGCGCAGGCACATCAAAAAAGGACGATGAGGAATACTATCTGGAGCGGCCTCGAAAAACCGGGGATTTTCACGGACAAGCTCCGATCCTGTGGGCTGCTTCGGCGCTTTTGCGCGAGTCTCAAACGAAATAACCCGCCAGTCATACGCTCAAATCGTGCTGCCACCGGGAAAGTGAACCAACATTGTGCCGCCCGATTTCGTCGCCGCGGCGCGGAAATGCCCTCTTAAAAATGTCTGATTTGCCGGCTCGCAGACGTGGTTTCGTCGGGAATGTGCGTTCGTTCACCGTTGTGCTCCACGTGGCTTTCAAGTGACCGGCTCACGAGATCGCGGGAGCCAAGGCCGACTGCGAGAGCTAGGGTTAGAACGATGCCGCCGAACAGAATTCCAAACGCCAGCTCGACGATATTCTCCCCAACCTGCAAATGGTCGAGCACCATGGCTGCGGTCAGAACAAGAACCAGCCACTTCACGCCAAGAGAAAGAATTCTGGCATATTGCAACTGCGCGTTCACGGCGCTGATCAGCACTGAGCGGGCAAGAAATCTTGCCACCAGGATACCCGCGATCAGCAGTAGGGCGGCACCGACGGCATGAGTCAGATAGGGCAACAAAGAGATGGGCAGTGCCGCGCCCGATGCATAGGATGCATCGAAGGCCGAAACACCGATGACGAGGCCGAGCAATACGCAGATCCAGAACGACGCCCTGGCGACAATCTCAGTGGGCGAGCTTGACGGGGCCCAATCGGTACCGCCCTTTTGGGCGATGCGAAGGTCGAACTTTGCCCAGGTAAGGCACCGGCGCAATATCCAGGAGATGACCACGCCCGCGCAAGCGAATAACAGTAGCGCAACAAAAAACGCAAGTATCCCGGGCAGCACGGCGATGAGCAGAGTGAGCACGCGGTAGAGTGACTGGTGCAAAGCCTCAGACATGTGATGCCAGATGGACACGTCGTCGGCGTACAACGGCGAAGCGGCCGTGGTTGCAGCTGCTTGTTGCATCGTGCTATCGACCAGGATCAGCATTGGATTCCCTCCTCACCGACACGCCGGATGGTTGCGTAGCCCTTGGCGCGAAGAGTGATTACGAGTTGAACCTATCCGGCCAGCGCCAGCGCGCGACCAGATAGGGTTTGTCCGCTTCAAATGCTGCGGCAACTGCTTCAATGTGCCGCTCTGCGGTGGTTCCGGACGTCATCACATTGATATGCCCGGCAACCCAGGCCATATACAGTGGGATCAGTGCTCCCAAAAGGTGTCCGCGGTTGATTGTGCGCAGCCGGTAAGCAATCAGGAAGTCATAAACAATCCGCGCCCAAAGTCCGTCGGGCATACGGAAATTGACAGCATCGAGCGTCGAGCAGCGCTTCAGCGAGAGCAGGGAATTGGGCGGCAACACAAGCGACCAGATCTCCTGAAGATTCGCGTTGGCCAGTTGAAATGCCGCAACCATGCGCGCGACATCCGTGGTTCCTTCGATTGGTTCAGCTTCAACCGTCGGCCGGCGTATCTGCGGCGGCCGGCGAGGCCGCTGCCAAAGAGCCGCTTTCGCCTCGATATCGGCAAATAGCGATCCAGTGATCAAAGCGAGAATTGAGTTGACGTCGGGATCGGAAGGCTGGGGCATAGCGCGCGTACCTACATCAACTTCATCCGTCCCGAAACCAGCGGCAACCGCTTCGTTCACCGGCCATAAGAGAGCGTCGGCTTGGTTTGAAGCGGAGATTGGCTCTGCCACGCCGGCCAGTCGTTCTGCCATCCTGGCCGACATGCCAAGATCAATCGACAACGGGAATCGGACACGCGATGCAAAGACCGCGCGGGTCAGCGGATACAGAATGGCTGAGTTGATGAGACCGGCATGAGAAGGGAGCAAATAGTGCGGAACAGCCAAGTCGATCGATGCTCGCAAAACGGCATCGGCAAGGCTGCGCAGCGCAACCAGACTGAGCGAATCGGCTTCCGGGCCGAGCATCAGAATTGCCTTTGCTCCGTGCTCGCGACCGCACTGCGCGGCATTCACGAAGTCGACCGGCTTCAGGGACCAGGCCGCGTTTGACTGCGGCGTTGCGACGATGCGCAGGGAAGTG
>JASHVU010000750.1 GCA_030044455.1 Acidobacteriaceae bacterium
GGAAGCGCTGCACCAGCCGCGTGGATGAGGAATTAGGCGAGGCGTTGGGGCAGGAGTATGTGGCGAAGTATTTTCCGCCCGAAGAGAAGCAGCGCACGCTGGAGATGACCGAAGCCATCGAGGCGGCGATGGATAAAGACATCACCGGGCTGGATTGGATGAGTGCTACCACCAAGCTAAAGGCCAAAGAAAAGCTGCATGCAGTGATGAACAAGATCGGTTACCCCGACACGTGGCGCGACTACTCGAAGCTCGAGATTGTGCGCGGAGACGACTTGGGCAACGCTGTGCGATCGCACCAGTTTGAGTTTGCGCGCGACTTGGCCAAGATCGGCAAGCCGGTGGACAAGACGGAGTGGGTGATGACGCCTCCGACGGTGAATGCCTATTACGATCCGCAGATGAACAACGTGAATTTCCCGGCCGGTTATCTGCAGCCGCCATTCTTCAGCGGCAAAGAGGACGATGCCGCGAACTACGGCGACATGGGTTCAACGATCGGTCACGAGCTGACCCACGGCTTCGACGACCAGGGACGGCAGTTCGACAAAGACGGCAACCTGGCCGACTGGTGGACGAAAAGCGACGAACAGGGATTTACCGACCGCGCCGAGTGCATGGTGAAGCAGTATGACGCGATCGAGGCTGTGCCCGGAGTACACCTGAACGGCAAGCTGACGCTCGGGGAAAATCTTGCCGACCTGGGCGGGCTGTGGCTGGCGTGGCTGGCGTGGCTCGATAAAGCGCACGCGGCTGGAGTGGATATGAACGCGAAGATGGACGGTTACACGCCCGATCAGCGCTTCTGGATTGCGTATGCGCAGCAGTGGTGCACGCAGACGCGTCCGGAACGGTTGCGCACGCAGGCGCAGAGCGATCCACATGCACCTGACGAGTACCGGACAAATTCGATCTTGCAGGATCTGCCGGAGTTTGCCAAAAGCTTTCAGTGCAAGAAGACCGACAAGATGGTGAGCGAGAAGCCTTGCCGGGTGTGGTAACCGTCTGCGTATGGGCAGTCGCGGGCCAGGGGCAAGAGCCGGTGTAAATTCAAGAGAATCAGAAGTTAGCGAGCTTGCACGCATGCGCTGAGGGGGCCCGCGCGAGAAAGTATTGGTTAAGTTAGCTATTGAGAATTTTAAAGTGATACTTTAAAATTCTCAATATGAGATTGATCGAACGCAAGATCGATCCTCTGCTGCAATCCGCCTTGCGGCGGTTCCCTGCGGTGGTGATGACCGGGCCGCGGCGCGCCGGCAAGACGACGCTGCTGCGCATGGCTGCACCCAAGGCGCGCTACGTACTGCTCGAAGACCCGGACATTCAGGACCGGGTGCAGCGCGATCCGCGTGCCTTTCTCGAAGAGCTGCGACCGCCTGTGATCTTCGACGAGATTCAGCACACGCCGCAGCTGCTCGACTACGTTCGAACGCTGGTGGACGCGCACCCGCGCCGCATGGGGCAATGGCTGTTTACCGGCTCGCAGGAGGCACCCTTGATGCAGGGTATTACCGAGTCGATGGCGGGCCGGGCGGCGATCCTGCAACTGCTTCCGTTCAGCATGGCCGAGACGCCTAAGGCAGGCATGCTTCAGGGCGGATTTCCCGAAGTAGTTTTGCGGCCGCGCGGACGCGAGCTTTGGTACGCCTCGTATCTGCAAACCTACATCGAACGCGATGTTCGATCAATTACGAACGTACGTGATCTCGCCGTCTTTCGCAGATTTCTGTCGCTGCTTGCCAGCCGGCACGGACAGATGCTGAACCGCGTCGATCTTGCGGCGCCGTTGGGGGTCTCGGTGCCAACCGTCTCCGAGTGGCTGCGGATTCTCGAGGTTACGAATCAAGTCATTCTGGTTCCACCGTACTTTGAGAACTTCGGCAAACGGCTGGTGAAGTCGCCCAAGGTGTACTGGAGTGATGCCGGGCTGGCCTGTCATCTGCTGGGAATTCAATCGCAGGCCGAGCTGGAGAGGTCCCCATTTCTGGGGCCGATCTTCGAAGGGTTCGTCGCGTCCGAAATCCTCAAGGCTCAGGTGAACCGCGGACAACGCAAAGAACTCTACTCTTTCCGTGATCAGCAGGGGCTCGAAGTTGATTTTCTTGTTCCCCGTCCGAACGCACGCTTCTGGGCGGTTGAGGTGAAGGCCGCAAAGACGGTCAATTCGTCGATGGCAGGGCCGCTCATGAAGCTGTCGCGCGCGGCCGATGGACGCGCGATACGGCGCATGGTGGTGCATCGCAAGGCGCGTATGCAGACCGAGACCAGCGCACTTGCGCCCGGAATTGAAGCGCTTTCTATGGAGCGGTTCACGGCAGAAATCAACGCCAAAGGCGCATGAATATTGGGTTCTGAGGTTATTAAAGCTCAGAATATATATTGAGAAATTTAAAATGTAACTTTAAATTTCTCAAAGAATGCGCGCTACGCTTTTCCGATTGCCTTAGCCAGCATCTCGCCAATTTCAGCGGGCGAAACCACAACGTGAATGCCTGCCTCGCGCATGGCCTTCATCTTGTCGGCGGCAGTTCCCTGCCCGCCGCTGATGATAGCGCCGGCGTGGCCCATACGGCGGCCCGGCGGCGCGGTCTGTCCAGCGATAAAGCCTACGACCGGCTTTTTGACGTGCGCCTTGACGAAGGCGGCCGCGGCTTCTTCGGCGGAGCCGCCGATTTCGCCGATCATGATGATGGCTTCAGTGTCGGGATCGTCGTTCAACAGTCGCAATGCGTCGATGTGCGTAGTTCCGATGATGGGATCGCCGCCGATGCCAATCGCGGTCGACTGGCCGATGCCGCGCTGAGTTAGCTGATGAACGGCTTCGTAGGTGAGCGTGCCCGAGCGCGAGACGATGCCCACCGCCCCTTCTTTGTGGATGCGGCCGGGCATAATGCCAATCTTGGCCTTGCCGGGCGAGATTACCCCAGGGCAGTTGGGGCCGATGAGGCGCGACCTGGAGGTCTTAAGCTTGGCCCACACTTTGACCATATCGAGCGTGGGAATGCCCTCAGTGATGCAGACGATGAGTGGTATGCCTGCGTCTTCAGCCTCAAGGATGGCGTCAGCCGCGAATGGCGGCGGCACAAAGATCATGGTCGCATTGGCGCCGGTCTCGCTGACGGCGTCGGCCACGGTATTAAATACCGGCCAGCCCTCATGGGTCGTCTTACCTTTGCCTGGCGTAACGCCACCGACCACGTTGGTGCCGTATTCGGCGCAACCCTTGGCGTGGAAGGTGCCTTCTTTGCCGGTGAGTCCCTGAACGATGAGGCGGGTGTTGTTGTCGACCAAAACTGCTATAAACAAGCTCCTAGCTGCTAGCTTCTAGCTCCTAGCTTTTCAAAGACTGGAGAAACGCAACAAGCATTTTAGAAGTCTCGATGCAAAGAGATTCTGCCTTCACCCTTGCTGATTCATCGCCAATCTTCAGCCGTTTGGCGAGCAAGAGCTGCGTTTGAATTTCATAAGCCGATCCAAGCGCAATGTTGAGAAAATGTCCGAAGTCACGATCCGTGGTGCGTGCCCTTCCCTCTGCGATGTTGCTTGCAATTGATACGCTGGCTCGCCGAAGCTGGGAGGACAATCCGTAAAGCTCATCTTTTGGAAAGGTCTTTGTCAGATTGTAGACAGCCTCGGCAAGTTCCATCGCTCGCTGCCAAACTGTGAGGTCCTGGAAATCCTGCGACAAACCACATCTCTCCGATCACCGGTTGAGCTAGCAGCTAGAAGCCAGAAGCTGCTTTTACTACCAGTTCCGCGGCTTCTTTCATGGTTGCGCCCACCTGGAAGTTCAAGCCCGACTCCTTGAGAATCTGCCGGCCTTCTTCCACGTTTGTGCCTTCGAGTCGCAACACAATCGGCACCTTGACGTTCAGCTTCTTTGCTGCTGCCACCACGCCGGTAGCGAGCCGGTCGACGCGCAGGATGCCGCCGAAGATGTTAATGAAGATGGCCTTCACGTGCGCGTCGCTGAGGAGGATTTCGAAGGCGTGCTCGATCTGCTCCTGAGTTGCGCCGCCGCCCACATCGAGAAAGTTCGCCGGGCTGCCGCCGGCGTACTGAATGATGTCCATGGTGGCCATCGCCAGGCCGGCGCCGTTCACCATGCACGCGATGGAGCCATCGAGCTTGATGTAGTTGAGCGCGTATTTGCTGGCCTCGACTTCGAGCGGGTCTTCTTCTGCCGTGTCGCGCAGGGCTTTGATGGCGGGATGGCGGAAGAGCGCGTTGTCGTCGAAGTTGATCTTGGCATCGAGCGCAAAGAGCTTGTCGTCTTTAGTAGTGATGAAGGGATTAATCTCGACGAGCGATGCGTCAGTCTCAATAAAAGCCTTGTAGAGGCTCTGGAAGAACGCGACCGCCTGGTTGATCTGCGTAGGCTTGAGGCCGAGCGCGAAGGCCAATTTGCGGGCCTGCCATGCGCCAAAACCGACTGCCGGGTCGATGGTCTCTTTGAAGATGGCCTCTGGAGTCTTGGCCGCGACTTCTTCAATCTCCATGCCGCCGGCCTGCGACGCCATAAACACCAGCTTGCCGGTGGCGCGGTCAAGCACGATGCCGAGGTACAGCTCGCGGTCGATGGCCGCAGTCTCTTCAATGAGCAGCCGCTGCACCTTCTGGCCCTGAGGACCGGTCTGGTGCGTCACCAGCTGCATGCCCAGAATGTTCTTGGCGTGCTGCTCGGCGTCTTCGCGCGATTTGGCCACTTTCACACCGCCGCCTTTGCCGCGGCCTCCGGCATGAATCTGCGCTTTGACCACTACGCCCGACGCGCCCTCCGCAAACAGCTTGCGGGCCACGTCGTTGGCCTCCTCAAGCGTGT
>JASHVU010000751.1 GCA_030044455.1 Acidobacteriaceae bacterium
TACTTGCACCGTTCCAACCTGGGGCAGATAAATGTTGCCCGATCGGTCGACACGCAGGTTCCCGCTGAAACTAATCTGGCCCCAGATGCGGACCCGCAACTCATCATCCGGGCCAATCACATAATCCGGTGGCACCGGAACCTGGTCGCTGGGGGCGAATGTGGATGGGACCCGCCGAAACAGATCTTCCCCATAGATCTTCAGAAACTGGCCAGTCGTCTCGCCTACAAACTTCTGGAACTCGGTGGGTAATTCGGGCGGGAATTGCTGCTGCTGTTGCAAACCCGCTCGGAGCCTTGCCTGATCACTTGTCGCCGTACCTTCCGGCGGAACCGGTCCCATTCTGCCCGGTGTGGGATTTCCTGTCTCGCCATAAGGATTCGTCTGGGGAATCTGCTCCTGATTCTGCGAGCAATCCATGCCCGCAGCGAGCATTTCATCGGTGCAGCCAGGGGTGGTGTTTTGCTGGGACTGCCCTTCTTGGGTGGCGCCCGAATTCGTGTTTTGGGAGTAGAGGAACGGAACCCCGACAATGGCGAGCAGTGCACAGCAGGGCAAAAGGCGGTTGATCATCGTTCCCCTATTTTCAAGGATTGATCCGGGGGATCGCAACTAACATTGCAGCGAATTTCCGGACAATTGAACTGGGAGCAGATCATCGTGAACACTGTGCCAGGACTCGAGCGGCCAGATTCCCCGCGCAATATCGTCCGAGCCCGGCGATGAATGGGTAGCCCTCTTCATCACCATCTCCCGCCGATTTGTGATTGCTACGTGCGAACCGCCTTCTACCCTCCGAGTTGTTATGGAATTTGAGCAAGAGTTACGCGGAAGACAAGTTGTCACCGGGCCCGGCAGCTCCAAGTCTATTGCGGCTCAGTTGAACGGCATTTCTTCGGGGAAAGTCGGCCAGAATTGCAGGCACTGCGAAAGCCGTGGCCATCCAGTACCTCGAAGACCTGACAGCCTGGATCTATGATGCGACTGGCCCGGCAACCTCGACGTCTCCGTGTACCTTCGACTCTTTCCTTAAGAACATGAGGGATGACAATGCCGCGGCGACGAATGGCCTCCTGAAAATCAAGCCTCAGTCTCGTAGATTTGGTGGAACGGGTCGGGATCAAACCGAGAGCCTCTTCCCTACGAGGGAAACTCCAAAATGGAGCATTGTAGACGGTAAAGAAATTACGGGTTCGGTGAGTCGGCAAAACCGTCCGAGTAGAAGCTAAAAAGCTACCGATTTGTCACCAACTTTCCAACCAAGCGGGCCGTAAGAAGAAGTTGCGCGAGTCAATTCCAAGGAATAAGATTCCCACTATAGACCACTGTGCGCGAACCGCCCGGATAATCCATAACGGTGCTTTCGGGTCAGCAATTCAGAGACATCGAATTTGATGTTAATTCCTCTCCGTGGGGTTGCGATCAGATGAACCGCGAACGAAGGGGCTGCGCCGTCCGGATGGATCGTCGCCGCTTCGTCCATACAGCAGGCGTACTGGCGGCCGGATCAGTACTCGGATACTCCTTGACGGGTTGCAATGCCGAGTTGAACTATCTCCTCCCGAGCCTGGGGCCGGCCCCGCCGCCCACGCCTGTGCCTGGCATGACCTACATTTGGGCGTCTCAGATTGGCTGTGCCCTGGATTGCAATCTGGAGAACGGATTGAACAAGTTTTCCGGCGGCGCGGCCACCGACGATGGTCCGCGCATTAATGCCGCGATGGCGGGAGCGACTGCGGCCAATCCGATCACGCTGATTATTGACGGAAGTGCGCTGATCAGCGGATTGTTCTTGCCGGCCGGTGGATATTGGTCCATCGCCGGACTGGGCAGTGGCACCGGATTCTACACCATGTCGGGCTCCAACTGCGACGCCATCAAGAACGCATCGCCCAATTCGACTGTGCCATTCGACCCGGGTCCCCCGGCTCCGGCGACGAGAGGGAGCAATGTCTCGCTCAGTAACTTCACGCTGAATGGAAATCAAAACCGGGTTTCAACGACTGGAATGCGGGAGGGAACGGCGACGACCTGGTATTGCGGTATCAACCTGATCAGTTTGAATAACATCTCCATCGAGAATCTGGTAGTGGTAAATGTGCCGACGTATCATGTCCGTCTCTCTGACGTCGGCAATGTTACGGTTTCGGGATGTATCCTGCAAAGCGTCGGACCGCTAACGGATGGTCTGCATTTTGATGGTCCGGCAAATGATATTGCGATATCGAATTGTAAGTTCGCGACCGGCGACGATTCGATTGCGCTGAATTGCCCGGAAGGATATTCCGGGAACATTGAGCGGGTCACCGTTTCGAACTGCACATTCAATAGCTGGTCTCTGATGCGCCTTTATACGCACTACGGCCAATCAAACAAATACACCATCGACACAGTAAGCGTGAGCAATTGCAATGGCACACTGTCGGAATACGGCTTTCCAATCGGCTTATCCAGCGGGTCCCTTCCGAACTCTGTCACTTCATTAACAATCTCAGATTGCGACCTGACCACTTCCGCCGTTCTCGCGATGGCTGAAAACTTTGGGAACATCGTGCTGCAAAACGTTAACTTTACCCCCTCCCAGAAGACGGTGGCCTGGGTTCAGCCGCAGTCGAACCGTGTCTGTGCTTTCATGCGGCCATCGCCTTATTACCCTGGCGTGACCGTAGTTGGATCGAGTCTTTCATTTCAGAACTGCTCCATTGTTCGAAAAAGCAACATGAAGGCCGCCGCCGTGATTCTCCAGGCCGGTTCGGAGATCAACAGTGTGGAGTTCGATGGATTTGGCGCGCAGGATAACTACTCCCCCATCGAGGAATTAATCGATATAGAAGAGGGAGCAATTGGTTTGTTGGAGATCAATTCATTGAACAGCACCAACATTGAGTCCCTAGTACAACCCGGGGGATTTACGAACATCTCTTCGGTTACTGGCACAGGGACCGGAGTGCTGGCTACGGGCTGGGAGTTTCCTGACGCGGTCATGGCGAACGGCGTTCCATATATTTCGGCGACCACCGGACAGCCCTCGATCAAGATAAACGGCGTGGTTGAGCCCTACGATCCCTCTTGAAGTGGGATGCCTGGCCACGAGAATTGACCAGCGAATGACGCTGGCAGATTTCTGTTCACTCAAGCCAAGAGCGCATTCTGCCGCTATTGCGTTTGACTCCCTGGTATTTTTTTCGGCGACGGTGGGTCGGCTCCTGCAGTACCCGCTTCGGGGCCTCGAGAGCATTTCCATCCATTAAGGCCAACTGGGTTGTCAAGTTGCCTAAGCAACCCTCTGCATTGGAGGCTTCAACCATTTCGTTCCCTCCCTATTGCTCCGATTGCTTCCGGGTGGGGCGAAGTGGTCCACGGGTGGGAATCACACTCACTCTGTATCAACACCTTTCACGGCGCACGCGACAGGTAGGTTAGCAAGGTGTCATAAGCGTAATTCAGGCGTGCGTCAAGTTGCATCGCGAGCGAGCAGAGTAAATTACAATCGGAGGTAAACGGAAGGGATCATGAAAGCGATTATTCTGGCGGGTGGATTGGGCAGCCGGTTGAGCGAAGAAACGACGCTGCGGCCCAAACCCATGGTGGAGATCGGCGGCAAGCCGATTCTCTGGCACATCATGAAAATCTATTCGCATTACGGCATTAACGATTTCATCATCTGCCTGGGTTACAAGGGACACACCATCAAGGAGTATTTTGCGAATTATTATCTCTACTCCGCAGACGTCACCATCAATCTAGCCAAAAATACGTCGGAATATCATCGCAGCGGCTCTGAGCCCTGGCGGGTCACACTGGTGGATACGGGAGCGGCCACCATGACCGGCGGACGGCTACGCCGAGTGCTGCCGTATGTGCAAGACGATGAGGCTTTCTGTTTCACATACGGCGATGGATTGGCGGACGTGAACATCGACACCTTGATCGCCTTTCACAGGCGGCACGGCAAGCTGGTTACATTGACGGCAGCCCAGCCCAGCGGGCGTTTTGGTTCGCTGAGCATCGGCGAGGATGGCGTCCTGCATTCCTTTGCCGAGAAGCCGCGGGGCGATGGGCGATGGGTGAACGGCGGTTTTTTCGTTCTTTCGCCGAATGTGGGGGCGTACCTGAAAGACGATACGACGGTCTGGGAGCGGGAGCCATTGGAGGCGCTGTCTCGCGAGGGGCACGTTTCGGCCTTCAAACATGAGGGTTTCTGGCATCCCATGGATACGATGTTTGATAAATCCGAGCTGGAAAACCACTGGGCCACCGGCCATGCGCCGTGGAAGGTTTGGGAATGAACTGGGCGGGCAGGCGAGTTCTGCTGACCGGGCACACCGGCTTCAAGGGCAGTTGGCTGGCGCTGTGGCTGCAAGGGCTGGGCGCGGAGTTGTGCGGGCTGGCGCTGGAGCCGCCAACCGCGGTCAATCTATTTGAAGATGCGCGCGTGGGTCAGAGCATGCGCTCGGTGATTGGCGACATTCGCGATGCGGAGCTGGTGCGGCGGGTCTTCCTCGAACATCGGCCGGAGGTGGTCTTTCACCTTGCCGCGCAGCCGCTGGTGCGAGCCTCCTACGCCGATCCGCTGGGGACCTACGCGACCAACGTGATGGGCACGGCGCACGTGCTGGACGCGGCTCGGGCGGTGGATACGCTACGCGCGGTGGTGGTCGTCACCACCGACAAGTGCTACGAGAATCGCGAGTGGCCTTGGCCCTATCGCGAATCGGACCGGCTGGGGGGATTTGATCCATACAGTAACAGCAAGGCTTGCGCGGAGCTGGTAGTTTCCGCATATCGCAACTCGTTTTTCCACCCCCGCGAGTATGCGCGACACGGCGTCGCGATTGCTTCGGCGCGCGCCGGCAACGTGATCGGCGGCGGCGACTGGGCTGAAGACAGGCTCGTTCCAGACGCGATTCGGGCTTTTCAGAAGCGACAGGCGGTACGCATCCGCAACCCCAGGGCGATTCGCCCCTGGCAGCATGTGCTTGAGCCGCTGCAGGGCTACCTGGACGTGGCGGCGCTGCTCCTGGACAAGGGAGTCATCGGAGCCGAGGCGTGGAACTTCGGGCCGCATCCCAGGGACGCAAGAACGGTAGAATGGGTAGTAAACGAGCTGGCACGGCTGTGGGGCGGGGACGCGGGCTGGGAACAGACGCCGAGTCAGCATCTGCCCGAGGCGCAGACCTTGAAGCTGGACATTTCCAAAGCCGCGGCGCAACTGGGCTGGCAGCCACGGCTTCAATTGGCCGAAGCGCTGGCCATTACCGTGGCTTGGTATGGCGAGCGCTGGCAGCAGGAGCACGACGGCAGCGTTAACATGCGCCCCTTCACCGAGGCGCAGATCCGCGACTACCAGCGACGCGCGTCCCCACCCAACGGAGAGACGATTGAGCATCGATAAAAAGACCGCGCTTCGCGAACAGATCAAAAAGCTGACCACGGAGTATTACCAGGAAGCCTTTCCAGTGCGGGAGTTTGTGTCCGGCCAGTCGCCGACGCCGGTTTCCGGGCGCGTCTTCGACGAAGCAGACCTGTTTGCGATTGTCGATTCCGGGCTGGATTTCTGGCTGACGGCAGGACGCTTTGCCGAGCAGTTCGAGGCCAAATTTGCTAAGTTCGTCGGCGTAAGGGATGCACGACTCGTCAACTCCGGTTCCTCGGCCAATCTTGTCGCGGTTTCCTTGCTGACCTCGCCCACCTTGGGCGCTCGCCAACTGAAGCCCGGCGATGAGGTGATCACCGTGGCGGCGGGTTTTCCAACGACGGTCAATCCCGTCATTCAGAACCGGTTAGTCCCGGTGTTCGTGGACGTGAAGCTGGGCACTTATAACATCGATCCAAGCCAACTGGAAGCGGCACTGAGCCCGCGCACGAAGGCGATCATCCTGGCGCACACTCTGGGCAATCCCTTCGCCGTGACCGCGGTGGCAGAGTTCGCCAAGACACACAACCTGTGGCTCATCGAAGACTGCTGCGACGCGCTCGGTTCAACCTGGAATGGCCGCGTTGTTGGCACCTTCGGTGACCTGGCCACCTTTAGTTTTTATCCCGCGCACCATATCACCATGGGTGAGGGTGGATGCGTGGCCACCAACAAGCCGCAATTGACCAAGCTGATCGAGTCCTTCCGCGACTGGGGCCGTGATTGCTGGTGCCAGCCCGGCAAGGACAATACCTGCGGCAAGCGTTTTGACTGGCAACTGGGTACGTTGCCACACGGCTACGACCACAAGTACACTTACTCGCACATCGGCTATAACCTCAAGGTCAGCGACATGCAGGCCGCTGTGGGGCTCTCGCAACTGGCCAAACTGCCGGGATTCATCGCTCGGCGCAAGGAAAACTTCGCTTATCTGAAGGCCGGACTGCTGCCATTGAGCGAGTTTCTAATTCTGCCGGAGCACGAACACGAGGCAGATCCGTCGTGGTTTGGATTCCCGATTGGAGTGCGGCCAACGGCACCCTTCGAGCGCGACCAGTTGACTCGCGCGCTGGGCGATGCGCTCATCGGGACGCGTCTTCTGTTCGGCGGTAACTTGATGCGCCAGCCAGCCTATGCGGGCTGCGAGTTGCGCGCAGTGGGTGAGTTGTCCAATACGGATTTTGTTATGAACAGAGTTTTCTGGGTGGGTGTCTATCCGGGGCTGACCCAGCCAATGCTTGACCATGTTTTGCAAACTATAGTTCATTTTTTCACTTAAAGCAGGGGCGAGATTCTGGATTCTTTTCGGCCGTGCTTGTTTGCAAGACATGGCCTCTGAAGTCAGAATGCCCGACTGCTCGAAGATGGCCGCCAGAAAGAGGGAGAATCATTTATGAATGCATGCGAACGAAAAATGCTCGAATTGCTCAAAGAGGGCAGGGACGAGTACGGGTATGTTGCTGTAAAAGCTGAGTTCGAAGCGGAAGGGACGCGCGTCGAGGAACTTCTTCGCCTGGTGGAGATTGCTCGCAAGGCCAATCTCAAACTGGGACTCAAAATCGGTGGTTGTGAGGCGATGCGCGACCTGATCGAGAGCAAGCAAATAGGCGTGGACTACATCATTGCCCCGATGATCGAGAGCCCCTACGCCCTGTCGAAATTCGCCGAGGCCGTGGAGAAGATATATTCCGCCGAAGAGCAGCAGGACACGCAGTTTCTCTTCAATCTTGAAACCATACAGGCTTTTTCCAAACTTGAAGATCTGGTGGCGTTTTCGGCAAAGTCCAACGAAATTGCGGGCATCGTTTTCGGACGAGTGGACTTCACGTTGTCGACGGGTCGCGGGCGCGATTCGATCAACGACGACGAGATTACCGACTACGTGTTGAAGACTGCCGAGGCCACCAAGGCAAACGGGCTCGACCTGGTTGTGGGTGGCGGCGTTTCTATGGACTCGCTGCCCGCTCTGCGCATCATGCGAGCCGTTCATCTGACGCGTTTTGAAACGCGCAAGGTGATGTTCGACGGCGGGGCCGCCGCGACGCCGCAGGTCGAGAAGGGACTACTGAATGCGGTTCACTTTGAGCTGTTATGGCTGATTAACAAGCGCGATTATTATGGGAATATCCAGAAAGAGGACGCGAAGCGCATTGATATGCTGGAGAAACGCTGGCATGTACTGAATCACGAATGAACAATGCAGAGTTAATCCGCAAGGCCGGGCCACTGGACGGAGTAAGAGCGCTCGTATTTGACTTAGACGGAACGTTGGTCGATTCAGCAATTGGAATTAGCGCTTCCTTGAGTTCCGCCTTTAAGGCTGCGGGCCGAGAGATGCCATTGGGCGATCTGGCGAAGGTTGTGGGTCCCCCAATCAACGTGATTGCGCTAAGGCTTGAGCCCTCCCTGACTCCTGACGAAGTTACTGTAATTGAGAAGGAATATCGTGCGGAATACGATGCCAACGGGTGGCGTTCCACCACCGCTTTTGCAGGAGTTGTGGAAGGCCTTATGCGGCTTCGCAGGACCGGGCTGCGCCTGTTTGTTGTGACGAACAAACCGCGGATACCAACACAAAAGATGCTGGAACACTTGGGGATTCGTGTCGCGTTTGAGGCGGTTCTGACGCGCGACACGCGCATCCCCAAGTATGCAAATAAGACCGAGATGCTGGCTGAGCTGATGAGAAATTATGGATTAGAAGCTGAGATTACTGCTATGGTCGGTGACACGAGCGAAGACCAGGAGGCGGCGAGAGACAATGGCGTACGATTTGTCCATGTCACATACGGCTACGGCTGCGTCCTTGAAACAGACCTTCAGGTTAAACAGTTTCAAGCTTTAGAAGATATGTTGAGCCGAGGGAATAAGGAACAATGAAGTACAGCGACCAGCTTGTTACTTGGTTATCGGATTTGGGCTATACTCACTGCTTTTTTGTGGCCGGCGGAAACATCATGCATCTCGTCGAGAGTTGCAGCCAGAAGCTGACATGTGTGCCTGTAGTCCATGAGGTAGCGGCCGGAATAGCGGTGGAATACTTCAATGAAGTATCTGAGCGCGGGCGAGCGTTTGCCTTGGTAACAGCGGGGCCCGGAATGACGAATATCTTGACTGCGATGGCCGGAGCATATCTGGAAAGCCGCGAAATGCTCGTCATCGGCGGGCAGGTAAAAGTTGAGGACCTGGCCAGGGGGAAGGTGCGCCAGCGGGGCATTCAAGAGATCGACGGGGTTGAGATTGCGAAACCTGTGACCGTGAAGTCCGTTCTCATGGACAGGGTGTGGACTTGCGAGGAATTCTCGGAACTAACTGAGGCCGGTAGCAGTGGGAGAAAGGGTCCGGTGTTTCTGGAGGTTCCACTTGACCTGCAGGGCGCCCACGTGAACGAAGGGGAGTTGAATCGAGGAACGATTGCGAAAGCCAAACCTATATTCAATGAAATTCCACACGAGAAGTTGATGGAGGTGGTCTCGCTGCTGAAGAAGGCCGCGCGGCCTGTGCTTCTTTTGGGCGGCGGGATAAGCCGGGCGACGGCGGCCAGGATGCTGGACAGGTTGGAAGTACTGGGCGTGCCAGTTATGGTGACTTGGAATGGGTTGGACCGGGTACCGGATAATCACCCAATGTTTTTTGGGCGGCCGAATACCTGGGGCCAGCGATCGGCAAACATCCTGATGCAGCAAGCGGACCTTCTGGTGGCGCTGGGTACGCGTCTAGGCTTGCAACAGACAGGGTTCAACTGGAATCAATTCATTCCCGTTGGCAAAGTGGTGCAAGTTGATTGCGACCCGTCGGAATTGCAGAAGGGACATCCGAGAGTGGATTTCCCTATCTGTGGGGATGCGAACCTGGTGCTGGAGTTCATCACCGGGCAAACCGGTTATGGCGATCACAGCGAGTGGGTCAGCTTCTGTCGCAAGGTGAAAGGACTGATTCCTTTGGACGATCCGCAGAACTGTGGCGGGATCGAATTTATTTCACCCTACCAGTTTTGCTTAAGGCTGTCGGAACTTTCTACAAATCACGACGTAATAGTGCCATGCAGCAGCGGAGGTGCGAACACGGTGATGCAGCAAACCTTTCAAGTAAAGCAAGGCCAGCGGGCGCTTAACAGCGGCGGTCTCGCTTCCATGGGCTACGGCCTGGGCGGGGCCATCGGAGCGGCGTTTGCAGCCAATGGACGAAGGGTAATTCTTGTCGAAGGAGACGGCGGGTTTGCGCAGAACCTTCAGGAGCTTGGGACTGTAACTGTAAATCGCCTGAATCTGAAAATCTTCCTCTTTGACAATAACGGCTACGCCTCGATTCGCATGACCCAGAAGAACTATTTTGACGGGCACAGTGTCGGTTGTGATAGTGAGACAGGTCTTGGCATTCCGAATTGGGAATGTCTCTTTGCAGCCTTTGGAATCCCGGTCATCCGCATCAGCGATGGATATCAGAAGGATAAGTGCTTCTTGGATCTCTTTGAATCGCAGGGTCCAGCTGCTTTTCTGGTGAGGATCGACCCCAACCAGACCTATTTCCCGAAGATTAGCAGCAGAGTGAGACCGGACGGAGCTATGGAATCCAACCCGTTGCATCTCATGTCTCCTGAGCTGCCGGCCAATGTTGCGGCTGAAGTATTTCGGTACTTGCAAGTAACATAGCTCTTATGGGATACGGATATAGGCTGAGAATATAGGTTGAATTGACACACGAAGTTAGCTGGAGTAATCGCGTGGCTCTTCCTCTGCCGACAGAAGATCTGGACCTCGTACTCGCGCATACACGCGAGCTTTGGCGCGAGGTTCGTGGGGAGCGGATCTTCATGACCGGAGGCACGGGTTTTTTCGGCTGTTGGCTGGCCGAGAGTTTTGCTAATGCCAATCGCGTTGAGAAGCTCGCCGCTACGCTGACGGTTCTGACGCGCAACCCTCTTGCCTTTGCAAAGAAATGCCCCCATGTGGTCTCTGATCCTGCGATTGTATTGCGGGCAGGAGATGTCCGGGATTTTGTTTACCCTGACGGCGAATTTAAATATGTGATTCATGCGGCGACCGAGGCGAGTGCGATACAGGAAGCCGAGAATCCAATTGAGATGCTCACGACCATCCTGCACGGTACCGAAAGAGCTTTACAGTTCGCTGCAAGTCATGGCACCCAGAAATTCCTGCTTACCAGCTCCGGCGCGGTCTATGGGAGTCAGCCTCCTTCGATAACACACCTCACTGAGGATTATGCAGGCGCACCGAACCAACTGGCGCTTTCCTCGGTGTATGCAGAAGGAAAACGGGCCGCCGAGATGTTGTGCGCCGTCTACGGGGCACGATACGGAATTGCATGCAAAATCGCACGATGTTTTGCATTTGTGGGCCCGCATTTGCCGTTGCATGCCCATTTTGCGATAGGAAATTTTATCCGTGACGCAATGCGGGGCCATTCCATCCAAATCAGCGGCGACGGCACTCCTATGCGTTCCTACATGTATGCCGCCGATCTGGCCATCTGGCTTTGGACGATCCTCCTTCGTGCTCCCTCGATGGAAGCGATCAATGTCGGTTCCGGCCAAGCCCTCAGCATCCTGGAGCTTGCACGGACCGTGGCGGCGGCCATCGGTTCCACCGCGGAAATTCATGTCGCCCGTCCTGCCGTCCCTGGCGCACTGAGGCTGCAATACGTTCCCAGCGTACAAAAGGCCGAAAAGCTACTCGGATTAAAGTGTCAGGTCGGTTTGCCTGATGCTATTCAACGCACCGCTGAATGGCATGAGCATCATCGCGTACTCAAATAGATTTTGTCCTATCAACTTGCGCCTCTAAGGTTTTGATTTATTACCCCTCATGCGTGCGGGGAAGAACCTAATAAAGTGGATTTCGGCCTCAACCCGTCCAAAGTTTGAAAGGGTATAATCTGAGTTGATACCTTCGGTGAATGGCAAAGGTAACGCTCAGGAGGAATTGGGTGGGCGAATGCAGGAATTGCGGCTCGACAGATTTGGAGGATGTCGGGTTTGTCGGCGAAGTAGCTCCCTTTTTCTTGAAAAGGGTCTGTAACC
>JASHVU010000752.1 GCA_030044455.1 Acidobacteriaceae bacterium
GCCCCCCGGATTTCGATTTCCTTTTTCAGCGCGCGACGCAATCTACACTCCCTTGCATCCTGTGTCGTTTCAGAGAGAGGGCCGGGGACCCCATTGGTTAAGAACGATCGGAGTGTTGAAAAACGGGTTGAGCTACGGGCAGGCTGTGGCCGACTTCAACCGTGTCCTGTCGAATCTGGCCAAAGCATACCCAAATACGGACGGCGGAGTGACTGGAAGCTTTATTCCTCTTGCGCAACAGGTCAACACCCTAGATAACGGACGGGGCGTCGCAGGTCCTATAGGCACGCTGGCTCTCGCGTGTCTGGCACTCTTGGGGATTGCCTGCGTGAATGTGGCCGGGTTGTTGCTGGGCCGCGGAATTCATCGCGAGCGGGAATTGGCGTTGCGCGCGGCCATCGGCGCCGGGCGGGCGAGGCTCATGGTGCAGATGGTCACTGAAAGCGTCGTTCTGGGTTTAGCGGGTCTTTGCGGCGGCATTCTCACCAGCTTTTTCCTGCTGAACATAATGAACACTTTTCTGGTGAAATCGCTGGCGCGGGGCGCGGATATTCGCCTCAACGTTTCGGCCGTGGCCGCTGCATTTGCAATTTCAATGCTTGCCAGTGCTCTCGCTTCCGTTGTTCCCGCCCTTCGACTGTCGGGCACCGACCCGAACCGCGCCCTTCGTGCCGTCGGCACAGGTTTCAACCGCAGGCAGCTTCGTTTAAGGTCGGTCCTGGTAGTTGCTCAGATTTCTGTGTCGGTAGTGCTTCTTGTTATCTCAGGCCTCCTTCTCCAGAATCTGCACACCATGTTCTCCATCGATTTGGGATTCGATCCAGCAAAGATCTTGACCACCGAAATCGATCTTTCACCAGGACGTTACGCACAAAGCGATCCCATCAACGCGTTCTATGGGCCGCTCTTCGATAAGATTTCGCAAATTCCGGGAGTAACCGGCGTCGGGGTCATTGACAATCTGCCCGTTCAAAGTTGGGGAAGTACCGAAGCAATACAAATTGCGGGCCAGCCACCTGATCCGCCCGATCGGCAGAAACTGCCGGAAGTGCGGTTTATTTCGCGGGGATACTTTGATGTGATGGGCATTCAGCTGCTTGCGGGTCGCCTGCTGTCGCCGCAGTTGGACAGTGTTGCAATCAATCCCAGCGGCACTGTCACAATCAATGAAGCTTTTCGTAAGGAATTCCTCGGGAGCGACTCCAATCCCGTTGGAGTTCACTTCGGCGATCCCGGCGCCGCGGCAAAGACCTCTATCGTGGGAGTGGTGACCAACGTGCGCCAGGATATGTTGCGGCCACCATTGCCCGAGATGGACGTCCTTATCGACGAACTTCCCGGGAAAGAGCGCCTGGACATGCTGGGAGAAATGACGCTGGTGGTCCGCTCTACAGGCAATTTGTCCGGCCTTATTCCCGAACTCAGAGGCGCCTTCCACAGCGTCGATCCTACGGTCCCTTTTCAGCAGCCTGAGGCTATGACCGAGATCGTAAGCGAGCAACTAATCTTTGAAAGGATGGAAAGCTGGCTTTTTGGAATCTTCGCGTCCATTGCGATGTTATTGACCGTCATCGGCCTGTATGGCCTGCTCCGCCAGGAGGTCGAGTTGAGCACCCGTCAGATCGGCGTTCGCATGGCTCTCGGTTCGACGCGAGGACGGATCCTGACTCAGGTGCTGCGTAGAGCGGGAATTCTATTAATCGCCGGCATCGGTGCTGGATTGGTACTCACGCTGGCGGTCAAACGAATTCTGTCCTCTATTGTGGCGATCCATCCGGGGCAAGACGTTGGCCTCGTTTTGGTGCTGAGCGCGAGCTTCGCGGCGATTGGAATCTTGAGCGCCGTCTTTCCTGCCCGGCGCGCTGCCTCCGTCGACCCGATGCAGGTGCTCCGAGGAGAATGAACTTGGATTCGGTCCCGCGCTTTCTTCACTGTCCGCGATGAGTCCAAAATCGCCAAGTCACTCAACTAGGCGGAAATCGCGTTCTGGACGAACGGGCAACTCGGAAAGTGCTACTTGAATAAAAGATCGACTGACTGTTAACGAGAGAGTACTTCCCGGATGGCCGACGATGGACCTTGAGCATCCAGAGGCCCTGATCCTCAGACGGTCTTTGCTGCGGTGGACATTCACTCCCGGCGCAAGATCAAGATTTCTACCTTCTCTCCTCTTCGGATTCGACGCAACTGGCGATGCAAGTGCTTCAGCGGAGTTTCGGGGTCGCCATTGTCATCTTCATCGGCGTCTTCCCGCTGGCTGATTTGGGCCTTCGCTACTTCGATCAGGTTGGGACGGTAAATCGTGGCAAGGGGCAGAAAGCCTAGCCCCATTACGGCGTTTGCGGCTGAAATTGCGAAGCCCCGGCGCTTCAGTGGGCGTTGAGACTTCTGTATGCGCTGTTTCAGAAGGCGAAAGGCCACGGCTATCGCCACGAACAGCATGGCGAAAACGGGCCAAGCAACGGCAAAACTTTGCATCAAGTCCAGAGCGTTGAAACGCATCACAACTCCTTAACGCGGCGGAGAAAGGCCGCGGAAATAGAAGACGATTAATCGGTCCAGGAAGCACGGGATCTCTTCGAACAACTACCCGCACTAGACCAGAATTAGGAAAGTGTGATGGAAGAAGGTGGAGGGCGCTGAAACGATGGCGCGAGTGCCGGGGCTTCCGATGCGTGGCCCAAAGTGAGAAGAGCGAACAGGGGAAGGATGCGGAGAGGCGCAATTAAACCCACGAAGAAGACGGGCAGAAGAGCGAGCCACAGAGATTGATCGGGACTGTTCCCGTGTACATTCGGGACGAAGAGGACGACCAGTGCGATGACGATCGCCGCTAACGCTATCCAGAACCATACGCGTTTCTGTCCGAAGACGCTCATCAGTGAGGGGATTATAGCAAATTCTTGATTTCGGGGCCGAGCTTGTGTGAACTTACATTGTAGGTGTATCACCGACAATCCGACCGGAATGCTATCAGTGAGTGCATTGCCCCGTTTGGCAACAGTTGAGTTCGAACCAGCCGGTGGAGATTGAGACAACGTAGGCTAGACGCGGTGCGCTCCCTACTCGCAGCGAAGCGCAACTATAGGGTCAATACGCGTAGCGCGGAGTGCGGGGAGCGAGCAGGCAAGGATTCCGAGGATCAGCAGGGTGCCCGCGGTGAGCGCGTGGGTAAACGGATCAGTGGGGCGCACGGAATAGAGGAGACTCGTGAGCAGCCTCGTGAGGGCGAGCGCCGCGCCGCCGCCCGCGATCGCGCCTAGTGAAACCAGGAAAATCCCGTGCCGAACCACCAACAACCAAGTAGTGCCCCGCTGCGCTCCTAAAGCGGTACGGATGCCGATCTCGCGGGTGCGACGGCTCACTTCATACGACAGGAGACCGTAAAGGCCAATGCAGGCGAGCATCAGGCCCAAGGCTGCGAACAGGCCAAGCAACCGCGCAACCAGACGCTCGTTGAACAGAAGGCGGTCGATTGAATCGGATTGAGTACGCATGCGCAACAAAGGAAGATTCGCGTCGACGGAGTTTACAACGCTACGAACGGCGCGCATCAGCGTGGAGGAAGCAGGTCCGGTTCGGACCTCAAATGAAGCTCCGCCGGAGGCAAGGGGCATGAACGCTGTCGGGGCGTTCTCACTGCGGGGAGTGGCGAATTTCGTGTCGCCCACTACACCGACAATCTCCCATTGCGGATCTTGCGGGTCGTCGCCGCCGAAGTGCACTCCCAGCGGATTTCTACCGGCCAAGTACTTTGTCAGAAAGGAACGATTCACTAAAGCGCGGTTGGTGCCGGTGGCGTCAGCCGGATTAAAAAGGCGTCCTGCGAGGAGCGGAATCTTCATCGTCGGGAAGTACTCGGGGCCAACCTGCAGCGTGAGCACCTCGACTTTGCTTTTGTCGGAGCGCCCTTCGATCTTTATATCGTGACTTGAGTAGCCGCCGTCCAAGAGGGCTTCCGATGCGTAGCTGACGCCGGTCACGCCGGGCAGAGCACCGATTTGGCGTTGCAGATCCGCATAGAGCCGGGGGATTTGATCGTCCTTATAGCCTGCAAGCTGCGGGTTGACGTCAAAGATGAGAAGGTTTCGCGTGTCGAAGCCGGCATCGATTCGGCGCAGGTTGGCGAGTGTGCGCAAGAGCAATACTGCGCCCGTCAACACAACCATGGAGAGAGAGACCTGAAGGACAACCAAAACACTGCCAAGGCTGAACATCCGGGCGCGCAAGTGGCGGGCTGCGGTAGAGGTATTGCCTTTCAATTGGGAAGTCAAGCTGGTATGGGAGCCGCGAAACGCTGGAGCGATGCCGAATCCGATGCCGGTGACCAACGCGACGGCGAGCGTGAAGAGCAGAACGGATGCGTCCACATGCAGGTCCAGTTGCAGAGGCAACCACGCGTTCTTTGAGAAAAACGCAGCAAGGCCGGAAACGCCCATTGGTGCCAGTAGAGCGCCCGCCGCCGCGCCGAGGAAGGAGAGCAGAAGGCTTTCCGTAAGAAGCTGGCGAATGACCCTGCGCCGGGCTGCGCCCATCGCGAGGCGCACCGCCAATTCGCGCTCGCGGGCTGTCGCGCGAGCTAGCATCAGACCCGCAACATTGGCGCATGATATGAGCAGAATGAGACCTACTGCTGCCATCAACAACATGAGGGGCTTGTCATATTGGTTGCGGATTCCCCTGAGTCCCTCTTGGGCCGGCAGAAGATCGAGATGAGGGTCATCGGTCTTATCCCAGTGTTGCTTCGTCCCGTGTGACGTTGCATTCAAGAAGAGCAAGTCGAGCGCCGCCTGTGCCTGCGCGCGCGAGACTTGTGGCCGCAGACGGCCGATCGCGAGGAGCCACCAATTGTCGGGATTGGAACGGCTCGCCCACTGCTTCCCCAAAAAAGGCGCCTGGCTGAGCGAAACCCAGAGATCGACCGACTTGCCGGGAGTAAGGCGAGTGAAGTCCGGTTCCGAGACTCCGACAATGGTAAACGCGGTGTCGTTGAGACGGACGGTACGGCCGATCACAGCGGGCGAACCGCCGAAGGCGCGTTGCCAATATGCGTAGTCGAGTACGGCGACCGCCGGTGCGCCTGGATTCTCATCATTGGGCACGAGAGTGCGGCCGAGCACAGGGGACACTCCCAGCGTCTCGAAATAACTTCCGGATACCAGCTCACCCTGAGCGATGGTTGCAGCCCCATTGCTGCTGAGATTCATCTGAGAAGGCCCGGCAAAGGCCATTGCATCCGCAAAGACTTGTGTCTGCTTTTGAATCTCCTGGAACAGCGAGTACGGCAACGAGCAACTGGTCACGCTGGTCGCGTTTCGCGGGCTGGAGGCGCAATCGCTGTAACTGCTGATGCCGTTGTGCGGCCAGTGGCGCGCCGACCATTGCAGGACCACCAATTGTTGAGGATCGCGAACAGGAAGGGAACGCAGCATGACGGCATTCACGAGCGTGAAGATCGCTGTATTGGCTCCGATTCCGAGCGCGAGGGTGAGAATAATGATCGCAGTGAAAGCCGGTGCCTTTGCAAGCGTCCGGGCCCCGAAACGCAGATCGGCGCCAATGGATTCGAAAAAGGAGATGCCACGTGCATCCCGGCAATCCTCTTTGATCTGGGCAAGTCCGCCAAAGTCGAGCCGCACCCGGCGCAGCGCTTCTTCCTTGCTCATGCCGGTGCGCATGTATTTTTCAACCTGATGTTCCTGATGAAAACGCAGTTCGTCATCGAGTTCTTCGTCGACTTTTGAACGACGAAATAGAGAACGAAGACGAACATAGAGATCGCTCAACATCCAACGCCCCTAGACAGCCCGCAGCACTTGGCCAACAGCCGCCGTCAGCTTTTCCCATGCATCCTGCTCGGTCGCGAGCTGCTTTTGGCCGGTCCTGGTCAACTCGTAGAATTTGGCGCGGCGGTTGTTTTCCGATGCGCCCCATTTCGCTTTGATCCAACCACGACGTTCCAGACGATGAAGAGCGGGATAGAGAGAGCCCTGCTGAATGCGCAGCACGTCGTCAGAGATCTGTTGAACACGCTCTGAGATAGCCCATCCATGCTGTGGGCCAAGAGACAATGTTCTAAGAATGAGAAGGTCCAAGGTACCTTGCGGGAGGTCGAGTCGCTCGGGCGTCATTCGCTACCCCTTTCACTTCTACAAGGAAAATTGTACGTTGCCTTCTCTAGAAGTACAAGCGAAAATTCCAATCGCAAATGGAGCTTCAATTCTTAATGAGCACATAATCGCCGAGTATCAAATCGACGCCTTGTTCGACAACCCGGCGGCTGGA
>JASHVU010000753.1 GCA_030044455.1 Acidobacteriaceae bacterium
CCAAGATTTACCGTAATTTCGACTTATCCGTCGATATCGGTCGTATTCGGTCGATGCAGATTTATGTTTCGGGGCAGGCGCGGCGCCCCGGAGCCTATACCATCAGTTCGCTCAGCTCGCTGGTCGACGCGCTCTTTGCATCGGGCGGTCCTTCGCCGCAAGGTTCGTTGCGCCACATTCTGCTCAAGCGCGAGGGCAAAACCATTACCGATTTCGATTTGTACGCGTTGCTGCTTCGCGGAGATAAATCGAAGGACGTGCGGTTGCTTCCGGAGGATGTAATCTTCATACCGCCGGCCGGACCGGAAGTTGCGATCACGGGAAGCGTGAGAAATCCTGCTATCTACGAGCTCCGAAGCGGGGATACGGTTGGCGACCTGGTGGAGATGGCGGGAAAAACTACCGCAGTCGTTTCGAATTCCCGAATCACGTTGGAACGGGTTGAAGAGCACCAGCTGAGAAATGTGATGCAGGTGGACTTCAATGAAACTGGACTGGCAACAAAGCTTGACGATGGCGATATCCTTCGAATCGATCCGATCATTCCGGCCTATAACAAAGTGGTGACTCTGCGTGGGAATGTAGCTAACCCAGGGCGGTTCAGCTGGCATGCAGGGATGCGATTAAGCGATTTGATTCCAGACGTCGCCTCCCTTGAAAGCCGGGACTACTGGTGGAAGCGGAGCCATCTGGGTTTGCCGTCGCCCGAGTTTGAACCAGGAGTGTCGACATTGGGGGAGAACCAGTATCAGAATCAGCAGATTGCTAACCCATCGCTTGGCGGGAGACAATCTCAGACGCAAAACGGCTCTACGGGGATGGGCAATCCAACTGAACAAACGGCTCTTACAAATGCTTTGACGCCACAGGATGAGACCTCTTCAGGTCTTTCAGCAAATCAAAACACCGCACTGAACCAACGAGGTTCGAACGCCACTCTGGCTGCGGAGGTAACACGGCCCACGACCAATGGCATGCTGCGAGCACCGCAAAAGAACTTTGTCACATTGACGAACAATCAGATTGATTGGAGTTATGCGGTGATCGAGCGGGTCGATCCCAATTCGTTGAAGCCCTCACTCATCCCTTTCGATTTAGGGAAGCTGGTGCTCGATCACGACGCATCGGCAAACTTGGAATTGCAGCCCGGTGATACGGTGACCATCTTCTCGCAGTCCGACATTCGCGAACCGCTCGGACTACAGGTCAAATACGTGGATTTGGAAGGCGAAATCGTCCACCCCGGCTATTACAGCGTCAAGCCTGGTGAAACATTGCGTGACGTTGTCCGACTGGCGGGAGGGCTGACGCCTCAGGCATATCTGTATGGATCGGAGTTTACGCGCGAGTCTGCACGAGTATTGCAACAGCAGCGGCTCGACGACTATGTGCGCGAGCTGACTTTGGACGCGGAACGTGGAACACAGGCGCTGGCTCTCTCGCCAAGTTCCGGAGGAGCATCAGATGTGTCGGCATCGCAGGCTATGACACAGCAGATGATTGCGCGCCTGAGCCAGATGACAGCCACCGGACGCATTGTTTTTCGGTTTAACGCCAATAGCTCGCAAGTCGGTGACATTCCCGCAATCAACCTTGAGAATGGAGACAAATTCGTGGTGCCTTATGCGCCCGCGGATATCAATGTGGTTGGGGCTGTATACGATCAGAATTCATTTTTGTTTCAGCATGGGCGGACGCTCGGTTACTACCTGCGTCTTGCAGGCGGCGAAAATCGAAATGCGGACTCGCGTCATGCTTTCCTTGTTAGGGCCGATGGTTCGGTCATCAGCCGCATGCATCCGGGCGAGTCCGGGTTTTTTAAGCAGTCATTTACCGACTTGAGACTCAACCCCGGCGACACAATTGTGGTGCCGGATAAAACGCTCCGACCGACAGCATTGCGCAGCTTTATCGATTGGTCGCAGGTCTTCTCGCAGCTTGCATTGGGCGCGGCTGCGATCGGGGTTTTAAGGTAGTAGTTCGTTCGCGGGGGGTCGCAATGCCTGGTCTCTGAATCGGGGCAGGAGAACGAGGCATGAACACAGGGACGCAATCCCTGATTGGCTCCCCACTTTCGTAACTGCTTTGCAGACTGGAAGGTACGATGATACGCTCAAGAGCGCCGTTGCGGCTTGGTCTGGCAGGAGGCGGGACCGACGTCTCACCATACTGCGATGAGTTCGGCGGTGCGATTCTGAATGCGACCATTGACTACTATGCGTATGCCGGACTGGAACCGCTCCAAACAGGCCAAGTGGAGTTTGTCTCCGCGGATCTGCGCGCAAGCGAGTCGTATCCGGCTGCCGAAGTCCTAGAGTCCGATGGTCGCCTCGATCTGTTTAAGGCCGTTTATAACCACGTTGTAAAGAACTTCAACCATGGAAAACCGTTAAGTTTGCGCATGAGCACGCGCGTCGATGTGCCGGCTGGCTCCGGGCTCGGTTCTTCGTCCACGCTTGTGGTCGCCATGCTGGCCGCCTACGTTGAGTGGCTGAATCTGCCCCTGGGCGATTACGAACTGGCTCATACTGCGTTTGTAATCGAGCGGGAAGAAGCAGGTTTGAAGGGCGGAAAGCAGGATCAATACGCTGCAGCGTTCGGCGGCTTCAACTTCATGGAGTTTGGCTCCAACGGCCGCGTGCTGGTGAACCCGCTGCGGGTAAAGGAATGGGTGGTCTCGGAGCTGGAAGCGTCGCTGCTCTTGTATTTCACAGGTAAATCCCGCACATCGGCAGACATCATTCAGGAACAGACGCAGAATGTGCGCGATCGGAATGAGACGGCTTTGGATGCGATGCACGCCATCAAAGAAGAAGCGTTCCGCATGAAGGAAAGCTTGTTGCGCGGGGATTTTCGGCAGTTGCACGATGTGCTGCGCAACAGTTGGGAATCAAAGAAACGCATGGCTAGCCGGATTACCAACGAGCGTATCGATCTTTTATATGCATGCGCGCTTGACGCGGGGGCGTATTGCGGCAGAATCTCGGGAGCGGGCGGGGGCGGATTCATGATGTTTCTGACCGACCCTATTCAGAAGGACAGTGTTGCGGCTGCATTGCGGGCCAATCACGAGGGCGGTATGGCCTACGGATGTCACTTTACGGCCGACGGGGTACAGGCGTGGAGAGTGCCATGAAGGACTTGGTAAGAGACAAACTAATCGAAGGCATGGGCGTCATCAAATCGGTGAGCGAGAACTCTCAACTTCACTCGACCTTGGATGAAGCGGCGCAGATGACCGCAACCGCGCTGCGCGCAGGACGCAAGCTGATGGTGGCCGGAAACGGCGGTAGCGCAGCAGATGCGCAGCACCTGGTGGCGGAGTTTGTAAGCCGCCTGGTGCAGGACCGGCCGGCCATGCGGGCCGTTGCGCTTACCACCGACAGCTCGATACTTACCGCGATCGGAAACGATTATGGCTTCGAGCGAGTCTTTGTGCGGCAGATCGAGGCCCTGGGCCAGCCAGGCGATGTCTTCATGGGGATTTCCACCTCGGGTAATTCCCCCAATGTACTGCGTGCGCTTGAGCTCTGCCGCGAAACCGGCATCGCCACCATTGGATTGAGCGGCGCTACGGGCGGCAAAATGACCACGCTATGCGACTACATGATCGCAATTCCCTCCACAGTCACTATGTATATTCAGCAGGCGCATCTGGCACTCGAGCACATTTACTGCCTGATGGTGGAGCGCTACTACTTTGGTTCGCCAGTCGCAGCGGCCGTCGCATTAAATCGCGCGGTGGAATAGCCAAAACAGAACGATAAATTTCGCAGGCGGGTTGGAGCCAGTCTAACGCGGTTCCACGATGGATGTGCCCGGTCCGGCTTTTGCGAAAGGTCGCTCCTCCTTGGGGTCGGATCGACTCGGCGGTATTGCAGCCGGGATATAGCAATCCTGGAACCGCGGTAGCCGGAAAACGGCATGATGCGCCCAAGCCAATCGTCTCCATCATGACCGAAGTTCAACTTGCGGGTAATTGAAAAGCTCGTCGAACGCCGCGGTCTTTGTTTACTTCGCGGACTTGAACGGAGGAGTGAAGGTTACGCCAAAGGTCGCTGTAACGTTGTTTTGAGGCGACGATTGAAGGACCGGAAAACGCCAGCGCTCAGCAGTCAACGAGCCTTCAAGCTGCCACGGCCCTTTGAGTTGCCAAAGAGAATGAGCTGAGAAGTCGGTCAAATCTCCGCCCCCGATCATGTGCCGGTCGTTAAACTGGCGGCGCATGGAAACATCAATCTTGTTTACGCCGGAAAACCAGTAGCTGGATTGAGCGACGATTCCTGTGCCGGCTCTGCCTACCCAACTGCCAATCAGTTGACCGGCATTCCTGTATCCGTCGGCGTAATGTCCATTCCAATACACCGCTCCAACGCCATCCCTATAGTTGGGAATGTTTGTGTAAACGGCCTCGACACGCGCATCGACCTGATGCAAGTGAGGTAACCGGGCAATGTAGATCCCTGGATTCATGGCAGACCTGGTCTCATAAATGAGGGGAGTTGGCTCATCGTTTGTCATCGCGTCCGTGAAAATCGTTACATCTTTAAGGAAGGGAAACCGATAGGAAAAGTGAAACCCTCCGTAGCGCTTGCCAGGATCGACAGCCTGAAAGTCGCCATGAAAGCTGAATGTATGGAGCCAGGTCCCGATGGTCGCGGGACGGCTATAGCCCGCCCACATGCAACTGATTTCAAAGCCAAGTTCAAGGTTAGGAGACATTTTTAGATCGAGTTGCTCACCCCACACAAAAGGTTGCGGATTTAATGCCTTCGTCGCAGAGCCTTCCAGAACAAAGTCGGGGTACGGTCCTCGAATGTAGTGATGTCCTCGCAACTGTCCTACAAAGAAAGTGTTGTTCATTTTGCCCAAGTAAGCAAAGAGTCCCGGCAATTGCATTGGCTTATCCTTCTGGATCAGGAGAACAACGGGAGCCTCGGCATTATTCGACAAGATGAGGGAGTTCGCGCGCGACTGGCCCCACCACTGACTCTGCTCGCCGAATGTTGCCTGCCAGCCGAGCAGCTTTAGAGAAACTGTGGCCTCGACGGGCCGCATCCGATCCAGGGAAGTAATTCCTGGCAAGGGCAGCACCGGCAAGCCATCCATGGTTGCGATTGCGCTATTCGCCGCGGAGTTGTAGGCGAACAGATTGCGAGACTGCTGAAACTCGCCCCTCAGAACCATGGCAAAAGGTCCGTATTCCGCATGCACCTGAGTCCCCGAGATGAAGTTGAATCCCTGGCCGTATGGCCTTCCAAAATCGTCCGAGATCGTTTGCGCAAAATGAAATGAATCACGCAACGGCGGCCCAACAATCTGTGAGGCGCGCAAATAGACGCTTGCGATTCCCACTGATCGGTTTGGAGATCCGTGAAGCAGCTCGATTTCGTAGGCGAACTCCTGCATAAGCCTATGCACAAGTGCGAGCGCTTCGGGATCCGCTTCATTCGCTTGAGAGTCGAGCGACTGCTGCGCTTCTTCCACAAGCCTGGCGCACTGCAACCGCGTCCATGGCCTCATCCCCTGGAGCGCGCTCAGTGAATAGCCGATCGCGTTCAACCGGTCGAACGCCGGATACACCCAACTATCAAGTGGAACGGCGCCGGACGCAGCGAAGGATGCACTTGCAAGATCCAAGTCGTCTGTCGATTGCGCGAGCAGGGCTGCTCGCTGAGTAGAGCAAAAAGACGCGAGAAGAAAAATGGCGAGAATAAGTCGCGGTCTCCGCACCGTCAAAATCTCCCGATTTCAATACTTGAGTTGGGTAGCGCATTCGCTATTTCTGCAGCTTACAGGACTTGGCACCCAAGTATGAAGCCACGAAGAGCAGCTCCCTGGGGATATTCTATTGGGTGTGGCATAAAACCGCTGCCCGCAACACGGCAAACGACGGAGTCAGCCATCATTTGAGGCCAGAACTGTTCCGGGTATGAAGACGCGCTGCAATCCCCAAACGGGCCCGCCCTCTTTGTGAGGGAAGGCGTCAATATGCGCCTTTTCTTTTTAAGACAGCGGGCAAGGTCCTCGCGAGGATTACGACGTCGAGCAGCAGGCTCCATTTTCTGCAGTAGGTAACGTCCAATCGAACGCGAGTCTTAAAGCTGATGTCGTTGCGGCCTGAAACCTGCCATAGGCCGCTAAGGCCGGGATACACCAGCTTATAGAAGATCGAATAACTCCCGTAACTGGCTAGCTCCGCATCCACGATCGGACGGGGGCCGACCAGCGACATGTCGCCTTTCAGTACGTTGTACAGTTGAGGCAATTCGTCGAGACTGAGTTTTCGCAACACGGCTCCGGCCCTGGTAATGCGCGGATCATGCATGTGCTTGTGCGAAATGCGGCGCTGCAGCTGGTCGTGTTCGTTTTCGTGATACTTCAAAACACTGCGCAGGTATTCCTTGGTGTACATGGTGCGGAATTTATAGATTACGAAGTGCGTTCCAAAACGTCCCACACGCCTTTCCTTGTAAAGAATTGGCCCAGGCGAGCTCAACCGCACCAATAGAGCGATAAGCAGGAACAATGGCGCGAGGAACACCATCATGAGACATGAAACCGAAATGTCGATGAAGCGCTTCGCAAATGTGTACCGGAATGAAGAAGCCGCAACGCCTTCCAGGTACGTTCCATCCGAAGACAGAATCTTAACGTCTTCCATTAAGACCGCAGGGGACACGGTCGATTCACTCCGTTTGGTATCAGTAGAAATCGGTCCGCGAGTGAGCCCAGGCATTTCCGTCACTGTTCACAGCCTCCATGATGCACGAGGTTCGAGAGGTAAAAAGGTGTTATGACCTGAAGGGGGCAGCAGGTCTAGGTTCCTTGTGATTGAAAAATCTCGTGATTTCAAGATTATTTAAGGCAAGCATCTTCTGGAGTCCATCGGCCAAGGCAATCGGAACAGACGTGTAAGGCGACGATCGAAACAGCTCGCAAAAGCGAGTCTTCAGTCGCTCGCCAGCATGAGGGTAAAACTTACGTCAGGCAAGATCATCGATTGACGCCATGCCACTGTGAGGCACCTGACATCGTGCAGAGCCAGTCTTATTCATCGTGTGACAAATACAACGCCCACGATTCAGATTTGGATGTATGCATTCTAGCTCATTCCTCCCGAGTTCGGTAGATTTTCTTGACTGGTGCGAAACAGAAACTAGGAATCCCCGGTGGCTTTTCATTTTCACCCGCGCGAGTGTATTTGCTAACTCGTTTAAATAGAATAGGATATCGTTACCATATCGTTAAGGATCAGATTGGTACTGCAGATTCTCCTAGAGAGTGGAATATCACCGATTTGTAAGCCGATTCGATCGCCCGCGGTATAGTCGGCAGTTTCAAACATATTACTGGAATTCATTTTCAGAGTAATAAAAGCGAATTCTCAACCCATGCGATCGGTATTTGAATCCGGGAAATCAACAAATACAGTTTCTGGACTAGACTTGTCCATAATCAACCGCGACAAGGATTAAATTGGCATTTGCAGGTCTCTCCTGGCAATTATCCAAGTGATCGATCGCCAGCAATGATCCGACGCTCCGCGATTAGTTTTATAGTAAACGTAACGCCTTACTGATTATGTACAACCAACGAAGTTAACAGAACCGTAACTGAGATATATGTAAGTTCGAGCTTGTAATTAAATGAGTGAGGTCGGTTTGCGACTGTAACTAAGCTCTTGCAGTGAGAGCGAGCGCAGATTAGTCCGTGTGCCGAACTGAAGACGAATTTCAAAGGCATGAGATCGAAAGGATTCTCATGTGGAAGCTGCCGCAATCACTCGACTCGCAGTTCAAAGGCTAATGAAACAGCGGTAAGGGCGTCGTAGGGAGCTCCCGGCGGGCTGTTCAGAAACGGTTAGTGCCACTACAGTGATATCGTCCACCGGCCTACCACGCCGCCGTTACCGCCGCCAGCAACTCCTCGCTCGTGAGCGGCAGCGGATTAGCCTGCATGCTGCTGGCGTGGGCTGCCTTTTCGACTACGCCGGGCAAGTCGGCTTGAGTAATGCCCCAGGCGCGAAGTGGAAGGACGTTGAGCTCGGCGCAGACCGCGCGCACCCAATCGATGCCCTCCTCCGCGCTCGCGGCGTTGCGGCAGGTAAACAGACGCGCTATGGCAGTATAGCGCTCAAGTGCGGGATGCTGTGGTGCGCGCGCCCGCAATGCGGCCACGTTGACCGCCATGCCATGGGGCAACAGCGCCGCGCAAAGAGCGCCGTGCGGAGCTCTCCACGAGCCTCCGAGCGGCGAGGCAAAGCCATGCACCACGCCCAGCCCGGAGTTGGCGAGCGCCAGTCCGCCGAACAGGCTCGCCAACGCCATATCGCGCCGCGCTTCCACGTCCGCGCCGTCGCGATACGCACGGCGCAGTGCTTTGGCGGCACGGGTCAGTCCCTCCACGCAAATCGAATCGACCAGTGGATTGGCGCGCGCACTCACATACGGCTCGATGAGTTGCGTCATCGCATCGAGGCCTGTGCTGGCGGTTGCGGCAGGCGGCAGCCGATACGTCAGTTCGGGATCTACAAGCGCGACTCGCGGCAGCATGAGCGAGCTTCGCAAACTCGCTTTCGCGCCGTGCTCCGTCGAGCCCAGGACTGCGTTGCGCGTCACCTCGCTGCCGGTTCCCGCCGTGGTCGGCACCGCTATAAATGGCAGTGGCGGGGCCGCAAGGGAGCGTCCCCTCCCCACCACTTCAAGAAAATCGAGCGGCTCGCCGCCATTCGTGGCAACTGCGGCAATTGCTTTGCCGGCATCAATTGCGCTGCCCCCACCCATCGAGATGACGACATCGCTGGCGGCGTCAAGTATGCGCTGCGCGCCCTCGCGAATCAGTTCAACTGTGGGCTCGCCGGGTACAGTGAATGTCTCAGCCGACAGCGCGGAAACAAGCGATGCCGCGCGTGCTTTTGAGGCGCCGGTCACCACCAGAGGACGAGCGCCGAAAGTTCGAGCCAGTTCAGGGAGAGTGGCAGCCGTGCCCTCGCCAAAGATAATGCGCGTCGCGGTCGCAAACTCGAAGTGCATGCTGCTACCAGCCCTGGGGATCAGGAAAGACCGCGTTGTACTGAACCCTTTGGCGCGGCTCTGCCATCATGGGCGCAACCGCATGGCGCCACTTCGCGTAGTGAGCGGTCTCCTTATGCGCGGCCGCCGCCTCCGGCGTGCGATAGACCTCAATCAGTACAAACCGCGTCGCATCGTCCTGCTGCTGCACCAGGTCGAAGCGTGCGATTCCTGGTTCCTGGACACTCGACTGGGCGTTTTCGATTGTGGCCTGCCTGAAGTCCTCCACCGATTCGGGCTTCACATGCACATCAATGTGAACAATGAGCATCGGACTTGCCTCCGCTCCTTATCCTACCGCCAGGCTTGCTACGACGTATTGCCCGGTCGTGGTGCGAATTGCCACAGAGTTTTGCTTCTGCCGAATGTCAGGCTTTGCTGAGCCTGCTGCCGCTCCTTTGGTGCCTCGAGTAAAAGCCCGGCGGGCTTCTTTTAATCCGGTGCCACGTGCGTAGGGATGAAAGACCTGGGTTCTCGCCTTTTCGAGCTAACCCGATGCTGCTAAACTATGCATTGTTGCAAAATAGGCGCGTAGCTCAGTTGGTTAGAGCGCTTCCTTGACACGGAAGAGGTCGTTGGTTCGAATCCAATCGTGCCTACCATTTATTTTCAAGTAGTTACAGCGATTCTCCCCGAAAACTCCAACCCACAATCCAGCCCACACATTATTGCACTGCGTTGGTCGGCGTCCTGAGCGCTTTCAGGAACGCACCCTGCGCCGCCCGCGTTTCGTCTCCATCCTGCTGCGTATAGAGGTCCAGCGTCGTCTGGATTCTCGAATGACGCAGTATGCCTTGTACCGTCTTGGGCTCGACCTTCGCCTTATTCACCATCCATGTGGATAGCGAATGACGGAGGTTGTGCAGCCCAAACCGGTGACCGTCAGGAATCGGCACGCCCGCTTTGATCGCGGCCTTCCGCAGATGATCCGCCGCGAAGATCCCGCCGGTGAGCGGAACCTTGCCGTCCTGCTT
>JASHVU010000754.1 GCA_030044455.1 Acidobacteriaceae bacterium
AAGTTTCTGTTCGATCGCAACGGCAACCCGGTGGCGCGGTTTGAGCCGCCGGTTACACCCGACTCGCCCGAGGTGACGAAGGCGATTGAGGCGGCGCTGGGGCAGTAGGCAAGTCGAAGAACTATACGGAGATTAGAACGGGGGCGAGGTGCGAGGAGCAGAACGACCGCGAACGCTCGTCGCCATCAAGACGCTCCACACACGGGCCTGGGTGTTTTTTGTCAGCTGCATATTGGCCATTCCAATCGCCGCTTCGCAAAGCCGATTTTATGTTGCTTCGATTCTGAGCCTCATTGTGCTAGGGGAGTGTTTCGCGCTCGCGCGAAACCGCGGCCGATGTCCGCTCACGAACGTGGCCGAGCGGTTTACTGAAGATCGCACGCCCAATTTCGACATTTATCTGCCGGTATGGCTCGCGCGCTACAACAGGGTCGTCTTCGGAGTTATGTTCGTGGTGGGTGAATGCTATCTTCTCTTTCGCTGGATGGCAGTGGCCAAATAAGTTGCGAGTGTGGAGACCCGCGGCAGGAGAAGGCCCAGGAACCAACCGCAGATCCTTCGACTCCATCCCGCTTCGCGTCTGGTCGCTCAGGATGACAAACCGTTGATTGGGGTCCAGACAAAGCAGGCTCCGCGAACGCAGAGCCTGCTACTGACCACTGATCACTGACAACCGACCGCAGTTCTCACGCCATCGCTTCGCGGCCCATGGGCTCGAAGCGCAACTGGTTGGAGTTGCGATCTGCGTCGATGCGGACGTGCGAGCCGTGCAGCACTTCGCCGTCGAGAATCTTCATCGCCAGCGGGTCCTGGACCATGCGCTGCAGTGCGCGCTTCAACGGCCGGGCACCGTATGCCGCATCTGATCCCGCGGCCAAAACCAGATTGCGCGCCGCATCAGTCAGCTCGAGCGAGATCTGCCGGTCTTCGAGCAGCTTGCCGACTTCGGCCAGGCGCAGGTCGAGGATCTGTGCCAGCTGGGCGTGCGTCAGCGGCCGGAAGATGACCATATCGTCGACGCGGTTCAGGAACTCCGGCCTGAAGTGCTCGCGCAGGACGCGCATCACGCTTTCGCGAGCCATATCGAAGTCATGCTCGGTTTTGAGCGTATCGGCAGCCAGCATGGCTGCCCCCAGATTCGAAGTCATGATGAGCACGGTGTTCTTAAAATCCACAGTGCGGCCTTTGGCGTCGGTCAACCGTCCGTCGTCCATCACCTGCAACAGGATGTTGAAGACGTCGGGATGAGCCTTCTCGATTTCGTCAAACAGAACAACTGCGTAGGGTCGTCTCCGGATGGCTTCGGTTAATTGACCACCTTCGTCGTAACCCACGTAGCCCGGAGGCGCGCCGATCAAGCGAGCCACGGCGTGTTTTTCCATGTACTCGCTCATGTCGATGCGGATCATGGCGTGCTCGTCGTCGAAGAGGAACTCGGCGAGTGCGCGCGCAGTTTCGGTTTTACCTACGCCCGTGGGCCCGAGAAAGATGAAAGAGCCGATGGGCCGGCGCGGATCGCTCAGTCCCGCGCGGGAGCGGCGGATGGCATTGGCGACGACGCTCAGTGCCGCATCCTGGCCGACTACGCGCTCGCGCAGACGGTCTTCCATGGTGACGAGCTTTTTAACTTCTCCTTCCAACATGCGAGCCACGGGAATGCCGGTCCATTTCGAGACGATTTTGGCGATGTCTTCCTCGTCCACCTCATCCTTTAACATGCGTGCGACGCCCCTGTTCCCGTCCTGCTGAGCGCTGAGCGTCTTCAGTTCCGCCTCAAGCTTGGGCAACTCGCCGTACTGGATCTGCGCGGCTCGGTCCAGCTGGTCTTTGCGCGTCTGCTCTTCGGTCTCCAGGCGCAGCGCCTCGATCTTCTTTTTCACGTCGGTGATGCGGCTGCTCGCTTCGCGCTCTTTTGTCCATCGCGCCCGCAGGGCCGTGATCTTCTCAGTCAGTTGAGCCACTTCGCGCTCAACCTTATGGCGGCGCTCAACGCTGTTGGCATCGGTCTCGCGCTTGAGCGCGCTGAGCTCAATTTCAAGGGAGGTTTTTTCGCGCTCGAGCTGATCGATCTCAGTTGGCACGGAGCCAATCTGGATGGCCAGCGAGGCCGCGGCTTCATCCACAAGGTCAATGGCCTTGTCGGGCAGGAAGCGGTCGCTGATGTAGCGGTGCGAAAGTGTAGCCGCGGCAACAATGGCCGAGTCCTTGATGCGGACATTGTGGTGCGCCTCGTAACGCTCTTTCAGGCCGCGCAGAATGGCGATGGTGTCTTCAACGTTGGGCTCGCCGACGTAGACGATCTGGAAGCGGCGCTCGAGGGCCGCATCTTTCTCGATGTACTTGCGGTATTCATTGAGCGTGGTTGCGCCGATGGCCCGCAGTTCGCCGCGAGCGAGAGCCGGCTTGAGCATGTTACTGGCGTCGATGGCGCCCTCGGCCGCGCCGGCCCCAACCAGCGTGTGCAACTCGTCGATGAACAGGACGATTTCTCCGTTCGACTCCTCGATTTCTTTAAGAACGGCCTTGAGCCGGTCTTCAAACTCGCCGCGATATTTTGCGCCGGCGAGCATGGATCCCAGGTCAAGCGAGATGAGGCGCTTGTCGCGCAGGCTCTCGGGCACGTCGCCCGAGACGATGCGGCGGGCGAGGCCCTCGACGATGGCGGTTTTTCCGACGCCGGGCTCGCCGATCAACACCGGATTATTCTTGGTGCGGCGCGAGAGCACCTGCACCACGCGGCGAATCTCTTCGTCGCGGCCGATCACGGGGTCGAGCTTGCCGCGGCGGGCGAGCTCGGTCAGATCCTTGGCGTATTTTTCAAGCGCCTGAAACTTGCCTTCGGGGTTCTGGTCAGTAACGCGCTGCGAACCGCGAACGGCGGTGAGGGCTTTGAGGATGGCGTCGTGCGAGGCGCCCAGCTCAAGCAGCGCATCACGGGCCGCATCGCCCTTGAGGTGCGCGACGCCCAGTAGCAGATGCTCGGTGGAGACGTACTCGTCTTTGAAGTTCGAAGCTTCTTTAAAGGCCTGGTCGAGCACACGAGTGAGCGGCTGGCCGAGGCCCGGCTGATTCGACGCTCCCGCAACGCGAGGCAATTTTTCCTCGCTTTGGTGGAGTTCGTGCTCAAGACGCTCCGTCGGCACACCGATTTTTTCGAGCACAGCGGGAATGACGCCCTCGCGATCCTCGACGAGAGCGAGCAGCAGATGCACGGGCACGATCTCGGGGTTGCCGAGCTCGGTAGCGCGGTTGCGCGCCTGCTCAATCGCCTGCTGCGACTTGACCGTAAATTTGTCCCAACGAATGGCCATAAAAACAGCTCCTAGCTGCTAGCTTCTAGCTCCCAGCTTGATCCTCTGCGGGAGCCAGCGTCCAGTAGCTCTATCAACACTTATGATTCGCAAAATACCAAATTTGAATAAACAAAGGCGCCGAGCGCAGCATTCGCCCCCGGCGCGTCAATGAAAATGCCGACTGCACGAGCACAGTTAGCTAGAAGCTGGAGGCTAGCAGCTAGAAGCTCGCCGCTGCCTTCAGGCAGCAATGTTGACCTTGATCTGCTTGGGCTGGGCTTCGGGCTTCTTTTTGAGCTCGAGCTTGAGTACGCCAGCATTGTAGCTGGCCGCGACATTCTCAGTGTCGACGGTGTTCGGCAGCGTGAAAGCACGATAGAAGCTGCCATAGCGCCGCTCGATGCGATGGAAGTTCTCTTCCTTCTCTTCTTTTTCGAACTTGCGCTCGCCCTTAACGGTCAGGGTGTGGTTTTCCACGCGAACGTCCAGATCCTTCTCCTCGACTCCGGGCACTTCGAGCTTGAGGACGACCTTGTCGTTGTCCTCATAGACGTCGACGGCGGGAACGAAGCTGGCCGTGGTCAGCGGGCCTTCTCCTTCGCCCAGGTCGCGGAAAAGGGAGTTGACGCGGTTCTGCAGGGTAGCCACTTCACGGAATGGGTCCCAACGGGTGATAGCCATATTGATTTCCTCCAGGTGAATCCAAGAATTGTGGGTGGGGCCGGGGTAGGGCCTCGACCGCTCAACCTATCTGATGAAACTATAGCATATATGATTCATAAAATATGAGTGCATAACGCTAATATATTTATAGAGAATCCTAATTACAACTATTTATTAGGTTTACTCGCAGAGAAATTCGAGAATTCAGGGCTTGGCACCTTCAGGCGCTACGGGGAGCGCGACTATTTTCTTTTCCGCCTCCGCTGGCGTTAAGGTCAACGTCAGAACGGTGATGTCGTCCTCCTGCCCGAACAACTCGGCTGCTTTGGCGATTTGGTCAGCGGATCTGCCTGAGATTGCCGCCGTGCGTTCGAAACCAAACAGCTCGCCGGCCGGGTTGCGGGCTTCGACCACGCCATCGGAGACGAGGAGCATGGAATCGCCTGCGTCGAGCTGAACGCGGGTAATAGGGAATGCGACGTTGGGCAACGCGCCCAGCGGCAACGCTCCATCGAGCGTCAACTCGTTACCATTGATATAAGGCGGCAAATGGCCGGCATTCGCCAGTTC
>JASHVU010000755.1 GCA_030044455.1 Acidobacteriaceae bacterium
CCTCGATCAGCCCCACCACCGCGTCGGCTCCGGCTGATGCTGCCAAGGAATTCGACAAAGCTCACTCCGAAGAGATGGGGAATCATATGGACAGCGCGCGGAAACATCTGCAGAAAGCTGTCAATATATACCCGCAGTTTGCTGAAGCCTGGTATCAACTGGGCAGGCTTGAGGAGACGGATAAGCCGGACGATGCCTTAAGCGCATATCGGAAGTCCGCAGCAGCCGATCCGAAGTACACCCCGCCGTACGAGCACATTGCGGCGATATGCGCAGTCCAGAAGAAATGGCAGGAAGTGCTGGATGCAACCAGCCATGCACTGCAACTTGTGCCCGCCGGCACGCCTCAGATCTGGTATTTCGACGCCGTCGGAAACTTCAACCTGAAGAACGTGTCCGTTGCTCAAACTGCCGCGGAGACATCTCTGAGCATGGACCCGAACCATCTTGCTCCCAACACCGAACAGCTTCTCGCTGTCATGTTGGCAGCCCAAGGCGAATACCAGGATGCTCTGGACCACTTGCGCCACTGTCTGACCTACATGCCGCCCGGACCCAATGCGGACCTGGTAAAGCAGCAGGTGGCTCAACTGGAGAAGATTGTGCCGACAGCCGCCAAGTAGCGGTCCGCAATCATTGCTTGCTGTGGCTCGACGCAGGGCTTACAGCACTGGCCGAGCTGCAATGACCATAATTAAGTAAAATGATCATCGCGATGTTCCAAAATGCCGTGAACGTGCTATGATCGTTCGAAATTCAATTCCAACTGGGCTCGAGAGGCTGCTGGAACATTGAGTTCCGGCAGCTGAACTCGGATATCCATCACCTGTCGTTTTGGCAAACTGATCACAATTCGGTTGACTCCATGTGGAGCAGAGACGCTTCTCACCGGCCACTGCCCCGAACTTGAAAACATACGTCAAGGGATTGCAAGCGAGTCTTTTTATGGCGTTGTTCTTTTTTGAGTTATGCGCAGAAAGCGTTGAGGCAGTGTGTGCCGCCGAGTCAGGCGGAGCTGACAGGATCGAGTTATGCGCGCAACTCACCTTGGGAGGGACCACTCCTTCGAGGAAGTTGACGGCTGCAAGCGTGAGGGCGGTTTCGATCCCAATTCATGCATTGATACGTCCGCGCGCCGGAGATTTCATTTTCTCTAGCCGGGAATATGAGCTGATGCGTCGGCAAATCGACGAAGCAAAGTCTTGTGGCGCCAGCGGAGTCGCGCTTGGAGTGTTGCAGGCTGACGGCTGCGTGGATGTGAAGCGAACGGCCGCTCTGGTGGAGTATGCGCAGCCAATGGGAACGACCTTCCACCGGGCGTTCGATGAGACTCCCAAACTGAGCGATGCGCTGGAGCAGGTAATCGAAACCGGGGCCACCGGTCTTCTTACTTCAGGAGGCGCACCCGAAGTGCTGCTTGGAGCCGAACGGATCGCGAAGCTGATCGAGCAGGCAGATGGGCGTATTCAGATCATCGCCGGGGGTGGTTTGCGATTGGCGTCACTGACTGAAGTGGTGCGGCGTTCGGGCACATTCTCGCTGCACGGCTCATTGTCGAACTCGAATGGCTCGAACGGCCCAGGAGTGGATCCAGCGCGGCTCGAAGCCGATATACGCGAAGCTGTGAGACTGCTGCGCGGCGAGTATGAACTGATGCAAGCGCAGGCCTCGGAGCGGCATTAGGCGAGTTTCGTGATCGAGCGGAGAGTGCGAACCGGTCAAACTTTAATGACGCGAGTTCCCTGGCGTTCAAAAGGCGCAATGGCGTCGGCAGTGGCGTTCGTGTCGGTGATGAGCACCTGAATCTCGTTGATGGCGCAAACGATGGCCGGACTCACCTTGCCGATTTTGCTGGAATCGGAAACCACGATCACCTGTTTGCTTTGCTTGAGCATCTTGCGGTAGACAAGCGCCTCATCGGCCTCAAGAGAAGTGGCGCCGCGTTCGGCATCAAGCCCGGTGACGCTCAAAAAAACCTTGTCCATATAAACGCTGTCGAGAAAACTGAGCGCGGCATTGCCTGAGAGCGCAAAAGACCAGGCCCAAAGCATGACGCCGCCGGTCAAATATGTGCGGATCGAAGTGCGATTGCAGAGTTCCATGCCGATATTGAGGGCATTGGTGACGACCTGGATTTTTTCGCGGTGACGAAGGCTGCGACCGATGTGGGTTGTTGTGGTACCCGCGGAAAGGCCGACGGTTTCGCCTTCCTGAATCATTTCTGCGGCCGCCAAACCAATGCGGCGCTTCTCGGCGGCGTGACGCTGCTCGCGTGCAATGAAGGAGCTGTCGTAGCGGTACGGCTCGTAAAGAAGCGGCTCGGCGAGTTCAGCCCCGCCATGAGTACGGCGAATCAACCCACGGTTCTCGAGCCGGGCAAGATCGCGACGAATGCTGGGAGTAGAGGCGCCGGCGATGGCCTGAATCTCCTCGAGGGAGGCGGTTTCAGACTTGAGGAGAAACTTGACAATCTCTTCCGATCGCCGACTGATCGATTCCGACATATCACGGCAATTCTACTCCGCAGATTCGGGGAGCAAGCATTTTCTGCCTGCCGGATCAAGATTTCAACTGAAAAGTCCCCAAATGGACAAATTTGCGTGCGGTGTTTCGCAGGTTTGTTTTCCTGGGCATCACGTAAATCAGCGACAGCGCCCAGGACAAAGCCGGACGGTATTACGAGAGGACCGGATTGCCCAGACCCTGTAGAAAATGTCAACTGCGATACTAGACGGCGACCCTGCTGGAACTGCCAACTGTTACACAGAACATTTAGACCGCTACTATATTCAGCGCGATTGGAACAGATCCTCGATTCGCGATCACTGGACCCAGTGGCTGACCAAGGATTCGGAGAGGATCACTTCGCTCTCAATCAAGTATCTGCATGTGGATCGGGCCAATGGGACGTCTACCCGCGCTCCCCTCGTAAAAGACCCGCGCATCACGACGGCTGCGGGCTAGAGCCTGTTATGAACTTTCCCGTGGCCTGCGCGAAAGTTCATAACAGGCCCTAGTGAGTTACCGCGCGCACGGCCACAATTGACGCATCACCGGGTACTGCATTCTCGACGGTGGTGGTGAGCAGCACCTGGAAGTAAGGCGGAATCGTCTTGTGATCGGGTGACAGCGCGGCGAGGGCGTTGCGTAGCTGAGCCATTTTCTCGGGGCTGGTCAGGAATTCGATGGCGGCCTGGGAGCCCTGGGTATAGATACCGTAGATCAGGAGAACGCGGTTCTCCTTCTTATCGTTGGGGAGCATGAGTACCAGCGCGTAGTCGCGCGTGAGCTCGTTGGTCACGGGATCGAACTCCGGTTTGTAGAGAGGCTTCTCGCCAGGCTGGGGGCTGCGATTGAAGATCACGCCGTCTTCGAAGTGAAAGCCCTCTACATTCAGAAACACCCGCCCGCTCCACGATTGATTGCCCCCGAGCAGGATTACGTTGTTGTTCTTGATCTGTTCAAAGTCCACGAGCCGGGATTGGCTTACCGGGCAGGAGTCGCCCACCCGGAAGAACATCTCGCACAAATCCACCAGCCCGATCGTCTCTCCCACCGAGGTGAAATCGGTGAGCGATGGGACGAAGATGAAGCGCTTGAGCTCGCGGAAGTGAATGGTGTCGCGAAATTCAGGCAGGCTGGCCTTGGGAATTTCGTGCCCCGAGGCGATGGTCTGCTGGCTATCACCGCCGTGCGCCGCGCGCAGAATGGGATGGTTGGGAATCACGATGAGCGGAGCTGCAGCGGGAGGGAGGAAAGGATGCCAGAACCAGTCAAGGTTGGCGGGCAGCGTGGTAGCAGCGTGCTGGGTGGAGGCCGGACCGGCTGCCGTGGCGCCGCGGCGGGCGAGTTGAAGGCTGAGCACCACACATAACACTGCCAAAATCACAACGAATGCGACAAGAATCTGGTTCGATCGTTGCGGAACGGAGGCAGTTTCAGCCGTGACGGCCACCAGTGGGGCTGCAGCCTCTAGCCCATTTTCCGGCTCAATACGGGTGAAGACCGGCACATAGTGGCCGGACGGCAATTCCATACGGATGAGACTGCTCTGGCCTTCATCTTCGTAATACTTCTTGAGCAGGCGGCGGATCTCGTGCGCCTGCACGCGGACGATTGGATCCTTTTGCTGGTCGAAGTCGGTTCCGCGGTCGTAGACCTCTGTGCCGATGAGGTATTCGTTGAGTTTCTCACTGTTGCCCTGGAAGGTCTGCTCGGTAATGAACTCAAGAAACCGGATCTTCTTAGGCGAGCTGGCAAAGAGCTTACTTTGTACAACACGGCGAAGTTCCTCGCGCTTTTCGTAGGTTGAGAAACCATTGGCCGGGTTGGAATGTTGCACCACTTCGAGCTCCCCAGCAGCGAAGCGCAAGACCAGAAGGATGAGGGGCTTCACTCAACCGAACTTCACCGTAATCCGGCATCGTATGCCATGTCAAGGACAGGCGCGAATGCGGCGTTGAACTGCATGGGCCGGCGACTTACGGTTATTTGAGCCGTTAATCCCAGTTATTTACCCCGAATTCTGCTTCTGAATGCAAGGGCAAGAAGAATGGGTGGCGGCACGTGCGGGAACAGATGGGGCTACCCCCAATCATCTCTGAAAATAATTTGATTATTTGCAAACGGTTAGTGAAAGAATCCGTGCTAAGCGTATTACCATCAACGCGCTGCGGCCAAGTATGGACAAATAAACGGGTTATGCGCCATCTTTCGCGCCTCACAGGATGCAACTCTATGAAAACAAAGATCACGAGTTTGTCTGCGTTGGGGCGCTAAAAGCAGCACTTAAACGAATGCGGCTCCGGGTGATTGGCTGCTGTTCAGCCATCGATCAGGGGCCGTTTTTCAGAATGCTTCTTTGCCCGTATATGAATGTAGCGCGGAACGGGGAAATTACCTGCAATGTGTCACGAACTAAAGTGAAAGCTTTTGAAGCCCGAGCCGGAGCGAGGGCGGATCACTCTCGAGTAGCGTTGAAGCGTCTCAGATGGACGGGGAGCGAAGAGGGTGATGTAGATCGATGGAGGTTTTGGCCAACCAGAGCCAGGATGAGCTTCCGCCGCCAGAGACGAAATGCGTTGGCAAGAGACAAACGCATGGCTATGAAGAGCCTTGTGAATCGAGAGGTTAAAGCACGATTCCCCGGTCGTGCCCTGACACTGTGTGCCTTCCGATTGAGTTTCTCCGCAGCTTGTAAAGCGAGGCGTTGAAAGAAAAGCGGTTATGGCCTGGCTGTTGGTCTCTGTAAAGGAAATGTCTCAGCGCCGACTCGCTGGGACTCCTCGGTGGTCTTATGCCATCCCTTTCCCCATGCTCGAGCGCGGGGCTGACAACCACTTCACCTGCGGCGCGCTTAACGTCACTCATAACCTCGATTACCTTGTTGATCGTATTCTCGAGGGCCTACAAGGAATGAGAGCTTCGAGGAAACGTTTCCCCATGCAATGCGGCTAGCCAGCTCTCACAAGCGGCAGCGCGGAAACGCGAGAGCCTAGGCACTCGGACGCCGGGGGACCAGGGAAAAGATGACGCCGGCTGTGGCGAACTCGCTGAAATGCCTTGCGGTAATTCTTGTTGGGGTGGGGATGGGCCAGCCTCATGCCAGGGGTCAGGAGCTGGTGGTGACGCGGCAGCTTGACCACCCGGTATTGACCACGCAATCGGCGGGGGCCGAGGGGAACAAATACGGCTTTGAAGGCGGAAGAGTGATCAAGCTGGATGGCGTCTACCACCTTTTTACGTCAGAGATGGTGGGGGACCCCCATTGGGTGCGGATGAAGCTGGCGCACTGGACGAGCCTCGACGGCGTCCACTGGAAGCGGCTGGGCACGCTGCGCGAGTCAAGCGGAGATTTTACCGGCAAGGACCCACGGGCGGCGCTTTGGTCGCCCATGCCGGTCTTCGACGACAGCGAGAACCGATGGGACCTGTTTTACGTGGCGTACCAGGCAGCACCCGACACGCCAAAACAATGGTTGACGAATCACGAAGGGCGCATCTGGCGCGCTGTTTCGCAAACGCCGGGGAGAGCGGGAATCGGGGGACCATACAAAGACGTGGGCATCGTGCTCCAGCGCGGCAGGGAATCAGACTCGTGGGAAGGCCTGCAGGGAACAGACTCGTTCTTCCCGTACAAGGTCGGCACGAACTGGTACGCGCTCTATGGCAGCGCAAGGACCGAAAGCCTGCCCATTACGCTGTGGCAGGTAGGGCTGGCAATGGCGCCGGCAATCGGAGGGCCATGGAAACGCTGCACAGGAATGAACCCGCTTACGGTGGAACCGACGTTTATTGAGAACCCGATCGTCTCGCGCCTCACCGATGGCGGCTACATTGCTGTTTACGACAATCACAAGCCCAATTCGATCGGGTACACGTTTTCGCGCGATGGCATTCACTGGTCACCGGGACTGCAGTTGACAGTGCAGCGGGGCAGCGGCATCTGGGCCACGGAAGTGAGAACGCCGCTGGGACTGCTTGATGAGGGCAACGGACAATTTACGCTTTTCTACTCCGCAAATGAACGAATTGCGGGCGGGCATAGCGATGCGAATGGAATCGTGCTGACGCCGGGAGCGGTAGGGATGGTGGAGGTGCGGCTGGAAGGCAAGAGCAGCTCGCCGGAAACCGCCGGCCGGCAATAACTGAGTGAGAGCGAAACAACAAAAGGAAAGCGCATATCGCGATAAAGTACGACGTTGAGAAATGGGGAGGCTCTATGAAACTGACAGTGAAAACAAGATTTGCGGCTGTGATGGCTGCTATGGTTCTCTTTGCCGGCCTGAGTGGTTGGTCGCAGGCGAATCGCGCCACCATCACTGGAACCGTAACCGACCAAAGCGGCGCAATCATACCCGGCGCCCAGGTGACTGCCACGAACGCCGGGACCAATGTGCCTGCCTCGACGGTCTCGAATGACGTCGGCAATTATGTCATTCCCAACCTTTTCCCGGGCACCTACACGCTCGAGGTCAAGCGGGATGGGTTCGACACCTTCGTACGGCCCAACATCATCCTCAATTCCACTGAGGTAGCTCGCGTCGACGTACCGCTCAAAGTGGGGTCGACGAGCGAGACGGTCACCGTAACCACTGCTGCGCCGATTCTCGACATGGACACGGCCCAGGTGGGCACCAATATGAAGGCCGACGTGGTCAACCAGCTTCCGTTGAGCATTTATGGCGGCGGCCGTTTTATTGAGGACTTCGCAGTGGAGATCACTCCCGGCTATTCGCTGGAGAGCTCGCCCTACGGCGCGGTAGTGAACGGCGGGCAGTGGTTCGTAAAGGACTACACGATCGACGGAACGTCGGGCACATCGAACATTCGCGGCGACTCGATGGACGGCGGGCCCAGCATGGAGGCGGTTGAAGAATTGCAGGCTGAAACCAGCGGCATCGATGCGGCAAGCGCCATTACCGGTGGCGGCCTCATGCATTTCAATCTGAAATCGGGAACCAACACCTTCCATGGCTCGGCATTCACTTATGGCCTCAACGAGATTCTGGATGCCAACACCTGGACCAACGACAACCAGGGAGTGCCGAAGGCAAAGGACCGCGGCTGGGATTACGGATTCAGCCTGGGCGGCCCGGTCCGCAAGAACAAGACTTTCTTTTTCGGCACATTCGAGCGTTTCGACCGCACAGACTGGCGTTTGAACAGCGGCGGAGCAACCGTGCCGACAAGCGACTTTCTGCAGGGCAACTTCAGCGCATTGCTCGGCGCCCCGTTGTGGACCTATCAGGGCAACACGGTGCCTTGCGCCGGATCGAACTGCCCCGGAACACCCATTATGGTGCAGAACAACGCAGGGCAGACGCTGCAGGCGCAGGTGGACATGATTTACGACCCGACCACGAAAAACCAGTTCACCAACAACACCATCCCCACCAGCCGCATGAGCGCGGTGGCGCAGAAGGTGAACAGTTTTTACTCCAGTTACGCCCCCAATCTGGGCGGCATTACCAACAACGAGCGCACGCTGCTCTCAAACACGCCCAGCCAGACGCCCAATGAATTTGTTGTGAAGCTCGATCATGTGCTTACGGGCAAGGACCGCCTGACCGGCTCGTGGATCTACGATCACAAACCGCGCCTTCTCGATGACGGAGGCGGGGTGTGGGAGTCTGGCTCCTCGAATGGCGGCCCGCTCTCGGATATGCGCGAGCAGTACTACCATCAGCAGCAATACCGCATCAGCGAGTCGCATACCTTCACACCCAACCTGCTGAATGTCTTCAACGTTACTGATTCGTACGACGACAACGGCAGCGTGCCGGCCGATCCGGGCAACTGGAATTCGCAGGTGGGATTTAGCGACGACGGCTCCGTCGACTTTCCTGAGATTTCGTTCAGCGACAATCAGACGGGCATCAGCGAGACGTTTATTGGCAACACCTGGCAGGGAGACGTAGCCGGCGCGATCATCACTACCGGTGATTCGGTTACCTGGACGAAAGGCCGCCACAGCTTCAGCTTTGGCGGCGACTTTATTGCCCACGATGTGAACTACCGCTCCGGTTCCGGCGCATACAACTTCAATTTTTCTTATCTCAATACGTCGGGAGCGGGGTATCCCTACGACGGCTTTGGTTTTGCGACCTACGAGCTGGGCCAGGTGAACACTGCCGGTCAGACTGTGGCTTATAACCTTTACGGCCGGCAGAAGAACGTCGACCTCTTTGCGCAGGACAGCTACAAGGTGACGCAGAGGTTGACGGTGGATCTTGGCCTGCGGTGGATCTACAACACGCGCTTCCACGAAAAGAACGGCAACTGGGCCAACTTCGATCC
>JASHVU010000756.1 GCA_030044455.1 Acidobacteriaceae bacterium
ACGAGGGAATCGCCGTGGACTTGATGAGCAAGCTGAAGACGCTCGGCAATGAGACGCCCGTGATTGTGGCGGGGAGTCCGGAGTGCGCCGAAAGATTGAGGTCCGCCGGTGTTGCGGACTTTGTGCATGTGCGCAGCAATCCGATTGAAATGCTGACCAAGTGGCAAGAGAGACTGGGGATCGCAAAATAATATGCGGCCTGACTTTTCGATAATTGGCTGGCGGAGCGAGGCGCAGACAAAGCCTGCAGGCGCGGCGTGTCACGCAGAAGAGTGGCTCACGCCTGAGCACATTACCATTAGGCCCTCGTACTCACGCGAAGATCTTGAGGGCCTGGAGCACCTGGATTACGCTGCGGGAATTGCGCCGTTTCTGCGCGGACCGTACAGCACCATGTATGCGATGCAGCCCTGGACGATTCGGCAATATGCGGGCTTCTCGACGGCCGAGGAGTCGAATGCGTTTTATCGCCGCAACCTGGCGGCGGGGCAGCGCGGGCTCTCGGTGGCGTTCGACTTGGCTACGCATCGCGGATACGACTCCGACCACGAGCGCGTTATGGGGGATGTGGGTAAGGCCGGCGCGGCCATCGATTCAATCCTCGACATGAAAATTCTGTTCGACGGGATTCCGCTCGACCACATGTCGGTGTCGATGACGATGAACGGCGCAGTGCTTCCCATCATGGCGTTCTATATCGTGGCCGCTGAAGAGCAGGGTGTTGCGCCCGAGGCATTAAGTGGAACCATTCAGAACGACATTCTGAAAGAGTTCATGGTGCGCAACACCTATATTTATCCACCAGCGCCGTCGATGCGAATTATCGGCGACATCTTCCGCTACTGCGCTGTGAAGATGCCGAAGTTCAACTGCATCAGCGTGAGCGGATATCACATGCAGGAAGCGGGCGCGACGGCCGAGATTGAGCTTGCCTACACGCTTGCCGATGGCCTCGAGTACCTGCGTACCGGCGTCCACGCGGGCCTCGACGTCGACAGCTTTGCCCCACGCATCTCGTTCTTCTGGGGCATCGGCATGAATCCGTTTATGGAGATTGCCAAGATGCGCGCGGCGCGCATGTTGTGGGCCAAGCTGGTGAAGAGTTTCGGCGCCCGGAATCCTAAATCACTGACGCTGCGCGCGCACTCGCAGACTTCAGGCTGGAGTTTGACTGCGCAGGACCCGTACAACAACGTCGTGCGCACCTGCGTTGAGGCCCTTGCTGCTGCCTTCGGGCACACGCAGAGCTTGCACACCAATGCGCTCGATGAAGCGCTGGCGTTGCCCACCGATTTTTCGGCGCGCATCGCCCGCAACACGCAGATCTACCTGCAGGAAGAGATAGGGATTACTCATGTAGTCGACCCGTGGGCCGGCTCGTATTACGTTGAGCGCGTGACGCACGAGCTGATGCACGCCGCGTGGGAGCTGATCGAAGAGATTGAGGGTTTGGGTGGAATGGCCCGAGCCGTTGAAACCGGTTTGCCGAGAATGCGTATTGAAGAAGCTGCGGCGCGGCGGCAGGCGCGGATCGACTCGGGGCTCGACACGATCATCGGCGTGAATGCCTACTTTGCTCGAGAAGAATCGCAGATTCCGGTACTCGACATCGACAATGACGCGGTGCGCGCAGCGCAGATTTGCCGGCTGGAGCAATTAAGGAGCGAGCGCAATACCGATGCGGTGCGTGAATCGCTGGATGCACTCCGGCATTGCGCGGAGAGCGGCGAGGGAAACCTGCTCGAATTGGCTGTCGAAGCGGCGCGGAGGCGGGCCACGCTGGGTGAGATCTCAGATGCGCTTGAAGCGGTGTGGGGACGATACGAGGTTTCAACTCATGCGGTTACAGGCGTGTATGAGGATGCGAGCACGAGCGACGAATTCAAAAAGGCGCGGCAGATGGTCAAGGACTTTGAAGGGGCCGAAGGGCGCAGGCCGCGCATCCTGGTAGCGAAGATGGGCCAGGACGGCCATGATCGCGGTGCGAAGGTGATTGCCGCAGCGCTGGCCGATATTGGATTCGACGTGGACATGGGGCCGCTTTTCCAGACGCCGCGCGAGGTGGCACGTTTTGCCGTGGAGAGCGATGTTCACGCGGTGGGAGTTTCGAGCCTGGCCGCGGGACACAAGACGCTGGTGCCGCAACTCATCGATGAACTGCGCAAGCGTGGACGCGGGGACATTCTTGTCATGGTGGGCGGCGTGATTCCACCGCAGGATTACGAGTTCCTGTACAAGGCGGGTGTGTCGGGAATCTACGGGCCGGGTACAGTGATCACCAGGGCGGCGCAGCACATTGTTAAGGCGCTAAGCCCGAGCCTGGTGGGCGCACGAGGTTGAGAAGTTGATGAAGAGCGCGCTGAGCGAACAGCGAGGAGTGGCGTTAGCCGAGGCGCCGCACGCAGAGAAGACCCGCACAAAGTACACACGCGAACAGTATGTTGATGGGATCATCAGCGGCGACCGCGGAATGCTGGCGCGGGCCATCACACTGATTGAGAGTGCGCGCGAAGCTGACTGCGAACTGGCCGGATTGATTCTGGAGGACTGCCTGCCGCACAGCGGCAACTCGTTGCGGGTGGGAATTACCGGCGTGCCGGGCGGCGGCAAAAGTAGTTTGATCGAGGCGCTGGGTCGCTATTTGGTTGAAGAGCGGCGCCAGAAAGTCGCGGTGCTGGCCGTCGATCCCACCAGTCAAATTTCAGGTGGCAGTATCCTGGGTGACAAGACACGGATGACAGCGCTGGCCGCCAGCGAGGATGCTTTCATCCGTCCCTCGCCGACGCGCGGAGCAGCCGGCGGCGTGGCGCAACGTACGCGCGAAGCGATGCTGCTGTGCGAGGCAGCCGGTTACTC
>JASHVU010000757.1 GCA_030044455.1 Acidobacteriaceae bacterium
ATTCCTCACCCTCTCAGACGAGGAGATTGCGGCATATATCGCCACCGGCGAACCGATGGACAAAGCCGGCGCTTACGGAATTCAGGGGCTGGCCGCCAAGTGGATTCCACGCGTCGAAGGCTGCTACTTCAACGTGATGGGATTGCCGCTGGCGCTGGTTGCCACCATGCTTGAAGGCCGTGGGATCTCAGCACAAAGGCCTAGCGACCGTGTTCTCCGCGAGTCCTGAGGTCCGTACCACCGCAAAGTTCAATAGCCGAGCTGCTTGTTTACTACATTCTTGAGCGGTTCGCCTTTCGAAAATCGCTCATACTGCTCCAGGAAAAAATTCATCGCGTCGTCGAGCCATGTGCTGGTGCGGTCGGCGGTGTGCGGAGAGATGAGCACATTTTCGAGCGACCAGATGGGATCGCCTGGCGGGATCGGCTCGTGCTCAAAGACGTCGAGGCCGGCGCCGCGAATCTGCCCGGCCGCAAGCGCGCGAACCAGGGCCGCCTGGTCGACGACTGGACCGCGGCCAACGTTGATCAGAATGGACGACCGCTTCATCGCCGCAAATTCCGCGCCGGAGATCATGTGGCGAGTTTCGCTGGTGAGCGGCGCAGCCACCACTACGTAGTCGCAAGCGGCAAGCATCTGATGGATCTGTGGCGGAGCATAAAACCGGTCGACAAGAGGATCGGTTTTGGAATGCAACGGATCGCCTTTGGAAGCAAGCGCATCGCTTTGCGTCGGCGGGTGGCGCTTGAGCGCAAGCACCTTCATCCCCATATCCCTGGCGCGAATGGCGACGGCGCGGCCGATGTCGCCATAGCCGATAATTCCCACGGTCTGGCCTGCGATCTCATCCACGTCGAACCGTTCCCATCGCTGCGACTTCTGATTGCGCAACATGCGTGGGAAATCCTTGGCGAAGTAGAGAATCGCGGCGAGCGCAAACTCGCCCAGCGACTGGCTGAAGACGCCGCTACCGTTGGTGAGCCTGACGGGACTCGCGACGAGCTCGGGGAAAAGCAGGTTGTCGAGTCCGGCGTTGCGCGAATGAATCCAGCGAACGCGAGGGCAGGCGAGGAAGACCTGGCGGAGCGCATCGCGGCTTCCCGACCAGTGAAGGATTGCATCGGCGTTCGCAGCGTCGCCGTCGAAATCGGCGATTGTTGCTCCAATGACGTGGGGAATCGCGGACAGCATCGCAAGCTGCGGGTCGTTGTCGGCGGAGAGAACCAGCACCAGTGGTTGAGCGCTCATCATTGAGTTTGATTCGGTTCAGGTGGTGAGGTTGTAGACGAGGCCGTAGGGGTCGCGGACGTAGCAGCGGGGAAACAAGGGTTCATCTTTTACAATCTCACAGCCCTGGGCGACGAGGCGGGCGCGCGCGTCGGCAACGTCGGATACGGTGACCTCGAGGACGGGCCGAGAAGCGGACCCTGCTCGATAAACAGGTTAATGTTCGTGCCTTCGAGAGCGATCATCGGCTCGGTTGCAGTGATGGTGAAGCCGAGCTGATCGACATAGAAGCGTGCAGCCTGCTCGGGGTCAGGCGCCTGGATGAGGATGTTGGCGCTGAAGGTGTTGGCCATGGAAGAGTCTCCAGTTTCAGAGTGTTAGATATATCCCCTGTCCGAACTGTGGGTTCGGACTCCCCGTACCCCCTATGTAGAGGGGTTAAGTGATTTATTTGCAGCGGTTTCAACCTTTTGCCTTTTCGCGTAGATCCGTGAAGACAAAGGGGTTACAGCGTAAAATATTCATCACAAAGGAGTTATGAGCGAGACTTCAAGGCTTTCCAGGTCCGGAACCGCCAAGACTTTCCTCCTCCGAATTGAATGTAGCGCATTGATGCGAAATTCCCTGCAAAGGTCTGGCGCAATTGTGACGGAGGAATCAGAAGTCAGACGTCTTTACTCCTTGAAGCGGTGTAGTCCCCTTTGTTCAGTCGGCTGGCTGCAAGGTAATGGGCTTGGGAGGATAGGGGTTGTAGATCGCCCACGACGAGTTCGTCATGTTGATCTCAAGCGGCGCCCGACTCTACGAAGAATAGATGCCGGAGATGATAACCTTCTGGCCCAGTTGTGGAATTGCGACAAGCGGATCGTCGAACCTGAACAAAGTAGTGCCCAAGTGCCCATTGTAGCTGTCGCCGTCCCAGGCCACGCGAATCAAGTCTTGACCCACCTCGAGCACTGTGGCGCCGACGATCTGCCTCGAGGAATTGCGAAGATACGAGAAAAACTCTTCGGCGTCCTGGTCGGTTCCACACCTGAGAAAGAATTCAATGTCGGCGTAGGAGAGGTGGCTCGCGTTCTCGGAGGTCGTGTAGTGCATGCCTCTATGGACAAGTTCTGAGCCTGTCAGGGGTTTCTCGCCCGGTTTGAGACTGGCCGGAGGCGAGCATGGATCTTGTGAGTAGCTCTCGATGCCGGCAAAAAAGCACGTCGCGGCAAGCAGGATTGTGACCGGGATACGCACTTTGGGGTCCTCCATCAATGGAAGAACGGGGAGCGCGGTCGTACTCGGAATCTTACCGCGGATTTGGGTGCGTGCGATACATCGGTTCCTCCGGAACTGGGGCGGGGTGAAGGTCCTTGAGGAACAACCGCAGATCTTTCGACTCGTTCGCTGGGGCGAACTCGCTCAAGATGACAGGGGTTGAGTGAAATCTGCGGTTATCCGGTCTCCGAATCGAGAGCCGAAGCACCCGCCCTATCAGTTGGCCGATTCCGATCCCTCTCTTCTTTTTTCCGAACAGACGCCGGGCCGCTGTCGTACTATTGCTCCCAATTCGCAACTTTATTCACCGCATTCAGCACCCGTCCCGCCGGCCCCCATGGAGGTCAATCTTCGATGCGACTTCGCGCCCGCCTTTTGTTCTTTCTGTTGCCCCTGGTCATACTGACCGCCTCTGCCGCTGCTCAATCTGACCAGCACCTGCTGCTGCGCAACCCTTCGCTCTCGGTAGACCACATCGCATTCCGCTATGCCGACGACATATGGACCGTCTCGCGCCAGGGCGGCGAAGCTCAGCGGCTGACCTCCGATGGCAACGTCGAGAGCGGACCGTATTATTCACCCGACGGCTCACAGATCGCGTACACAGCGCATCTGAACGGCAACGACGATGTCTATGTCATCCCTGCCACTGGCGGCGTTCCCCGCCGCATCACCTGGCATCCTAATGGCAGCTATGTGGCCGGCTGGTCGCCCGATGGCAAGAATGTTCTGATAACCAGTAATGCGGCCAGTTACCGGTATTTCTTCCGGCTCTTCCTGGTGCATGCGGACGGCTCCGGCATGCCCGAGCCGTTGCCGCTTCCCGCGGGTATCGAAGGGTCGTTTTCGCCCGACGGCCAATCGATCGCTTACGAACCCATCACCAAATGGGAAGAAGCCTGGAAGCGCTACTACGGCGGCCAAACCACGCCTATCTGGATCGTGGACCTGAAGACGCTGGACCTCGAGAAAGTCCCGCGCGAGAACTCGAATGACTCGAACCCCGTCTGGATCGGCAACTCTGTGTACTTCTTGTCGGACCGCGCCAACAACGGACAGGGCCCCGTCTCGCTTTATCGCTATGCCGTCGATACAAAACAGGTGAGCCCGGTGATTGCCAACAAGAGCTTCGACCTGAAGACGATACAAGGCGGTCCCAGCGGCCTTGTCTACGAGCAGTTTGGCTCCATCCATCTTGTCGATACTTCCACGAACGAGGACAAGGTGGTCCCCATCTCGATTCATGGCGAACTGACGAGTCTTGTGCCTCATCTTGCCACGGTTTCGCCGGACGAGATCCAGAATGAGGGCCTATCGCCCACCGGCGCGCGAGCCGTATTTGAGGCGCATGGCGAGATTTTCACGGTGCCTGCGGAAAAGGGCGACACCCGGAACCTGACGAATACCCCGGGTATCGCCGAGCGTGATCCGTCCTGGTCGCCAGATGGCAAATCAATCGCGTACTTCTCCGATGCTTCGGGTGAGTACCAGCTTTACATCCACGACCAAACTGGATTTGCTCCGCCCACCGTCATCGATCTGGGGCCGGATCCGAGCTTCTTCTATAGCCCCACATGGTCGCCCGACTCCAAACACATTGTCTATTTCGACAAGCATCAACGGCTCTG
>JASHVU010000758.1 GCA_030044455.1 Acidobacteriaceae bacterium
CCAAGTACCCAGGTCGCGGTCATCTGGACCGGCTTGAACTTGTTGATTTTGCCCATGATAGCGGTTTGCTCGGCCTTCAGGTGATCGAACGAGTCATCCAGTATTAACTGATCGTCTTCGTCGCGGCTGAGGCGCGACGCATAAACCTTGACAGCAACAAAGAAAACAAGAATAAGCCCCCAACCAATCCACATCGCCGGAACAAATGGCATTGTCCACCTCGAAAAAGTATTTAGGTCCCAGACACGGGCGTCCGTGAGGATAACTGCGGGCCGTGAGCAACGGGGCCTTTCGATTGAAGATGATAGCGCCGGGGTGATGTCTGGAGAGGTGATGACAGTCACGTGGCGAGGGCGCAGTTCCACATTTGGAGACGAGAAGGCCAGTCACAAGGCCAGCAGGGTGCCGCGAGCCGTTCGGATTGGGAGCGGGAATGGGGGACAGACAGTGGATTGTTGGTCCTGACGATTCATCAAGTGCGATATCCGGCCAGTATCAATAAATCGACCAGACTCCCGGCGTGGCTACTTCGATCAGATGCCGGTCCGGATCCCGAAAATAGAGGCTAGTGCCGCCGCGTTCCCAAATGCGTTTCTCTTCTACAGCGATTTCGTTTTCGGCCAGCCATGCTTCCCAACTCGCCAGTTCCGCAGCGGCGATCGCGAACGCAAGATGAAGCTCACCCTCGCCGTCGTGCGGCGATACCATCTCGGTCGAGCCACCCTTCTTGAACAGCAGCAATACCTGGCGGTCAGCAGCCTTCATTGCGCAGCCTCGCTCGCCGAAATCGCTTATGACCCGAAACCCAAAGACTTTCTCGTAAAACCGAACAGAATGAGCTACGTCCGTTACGTAAAGTGAGGACTCGATGATTCCCTCAGTGTTGGGGGGCATTTCGGAACCCTGCCATGTGGCTATTCAATAGGATTGCCGGCAGACAACTTCCCGCGACTTAGTTTACATCGGGGGATATTTGCCCAATAGATTACTAGTTTGTCATCTCCGCATAGCCGGTCATTCGTCCGAAACAAACGCACGTCTCTGGCGATTGTCCTCGTTGAGTAATGCGGCGATTTGACGTCAAATTGGGCGTACCAATAATGATGAGAAGCCCGCTCCACCCGACTAATCTGTCTATTCGCAGTCAATGGCGATCTGGCTCTGCGGCGGGCAAATAGTGCGAAAGCTCGAACTGAAGCGCTTCACCCTCTTGTTAATGCACTCTACATACCTTTTCTCGATTGCCGAGCCTCTCGCGGTATGAAACCATGCTTTTAATCGTCTCCCCAGGTCGTAACCGCATGTCGGCACTCTTGACTTCCCATCACCTTCCCATCGTCCTTGCGCTCATCGCCAGCGCATCGCTGGCCGGAGCGTCCCCCACCTCCACGCAAGCCCAGCTCGACCCTTCCCTGTGCGTCTACCAGGTGGGCAATAATCCGGGCTGGGCGGCTGCTGATCTGGACCAGGCGGGATGGAAGTCCTACGCCGACTACCAGGAGACCGGCGCTCCCGTCGTCTGGGTCCGCTGCCGCATTCTAATCCCTCTGCAATCTTTCGCCCATCCGGCGATTGAAATTTACTCCCACGATGCAGTCGAAGGCTTCGTGAATGGCCAATCCGTCGGGGGATATTCTCAGGCATGGATAGGATGGTGGACTTCAGAAGCCCTCACCAACTCGATTCTCCGGGTTCCCGCCGGTCTTCTTCATTCCGCGCCTCAAAACGCAAGCGCAACCTTCGCTGTGCGCATTCGGCAACACAGATTGCCTGCGGGCAGCTGGGCCGGCTTGCCCGCAACCTTTTCCCTTGGCGATTCCGACAGCCTCATGATTCAGTCCACGCGCGGAGCGCTGGATTCCGTTCGCCGCTTCGTACCCGCGTTTTCAATGTTCCTCATCGTCGCCGTCGCCGGAGTCCTGCTCATCTGCCTCTTCCTCTTCGATCGCTCCCGCAAGGACCCCTTGTGGCTCGGCCTGTTTTGCCTGTGCGCCGGCCTGGCGCGGGTGGACTCAATCTGTGCAGCGACGATGCCCCACTTCCCCTCATGGCTTTTTGAAACCTGGTGGGGTTTAACCCTGTTCGACACGTGGTTTGCCGTGCTCTTCTTTTTTGCCATTGCCGGCCGCCGCATGCCCGCGCTCTACCGGCTCCCCCTGTGGGCCACCGTGTTGTTCAATGTGGCGATTGTGGCAGCCATCCTCATGCCCCTGCAGTTCGCGGTGCCATTTTCTCTCTTCTTCCAGGGCGAATTTGCCAGTTATGTGCTCTTCCCCATTTACGTTTTTGCCTTCACTGCTCCGCTGGTGGCATTCTGGCCATGGAACCGGCTCGCATCGCGCCTGCGATTACCCGCGGTCCTGTGCGCCTGCTGGGGCCTCATGGAAATCGTCTTCCTCGGCCAGCAGATTCTCTTCGGCCGCCAGACTTGGACCAGTCCGGTCCAGACGTATCTCACCTTTGCCATTGTCGGCGTGGTCGTATGGCTGCTCTACCTCACTTTTCGCGAGCACCGCACAACCGGCCTGGAGGGGGCTACCTTGCGTGGCGAACTGGCCGCCGCCGGCCAGATTCAGCGTCTCCTCGTACCTGAAAAACTGGATGCTGCGCCCTGGGTCGCGATTGAGGCGGCCTTTCTGCCCGCGCGCGATGTAGGCGGAGATTTTTATCGCTGCCGCAGGCTGGTGGACGGAACTCAGCGCGTATTGCTGGGCGACGTGAGCGGCAAGGGCCTGGCGGCGGCGCTGACTTCGGCGTTGCTGATCGGCGCGGCCGACCGCTGCGATCATCTTTCGCCCGCGGCCGTTTTATCCGATCTGAATCGGACCCTCGAACACTCAGGTATTGGCGGATTTACCACGTGCCTCTGCGCCGATATCGCTCCCGATGGCTCGCTGGTGGTTGCCAATGCGGGCCATCTTTCGCCTTATCGCAACGGCGTGGAATTTACCCCGGTATCCGGCATCCCACTGGGGATTTCCGCAGAGATGAATTGCCCCGAAAGCTGCTTTCAACTGGAGTCTGGGGACCAGATCACCTTCATGTCCGATGGCGTCGTCGAAGCGCGCGGTCCCGCGCGTGAACTTTTTGGTTTCGACCGCGCGTGTTCCCTGTCTACACGATCAGCTCAAGAAATAGCGCAGGCCGCGCAGGCCTTCGGGCAGGAAGACGACATCACCGTGCTAACGGTCATGTTCTCTCCTGTCATGGCTCCAGTGGCTGACGCATTACCCTGATCTCGATTGCCGACAACGGGGCAACGCGCTCATTGACAATGTTCCGGTCGGTTGGTCGGCTACTCTAATCTTTTGGGGCATGCAAAAGCCTGGTTCGGCGAATGCTCACTCCACTTCCTGCTTGGCGCGATAGCCGTCGCGGGCGATGATGTCGTACTTCAGCGGCTTGTGTTTCTCATCCTGCATGCGCAGCGGGTTGCCTTCATCGTCGACCAGCTTCACCTGGAGCTTGCGGTAGGTGCCGTCCTGTTTGGCATTGCTGGGCTTGTAGATGAGTTCATACTTGGCGCGGATATTGGCATTGATGTTGCGCACCATGTCAGGCAATTCACCTTGGAAGACGGGCTTGAACCACTGCCCTCCCGTGGACTGGGCAAAGGTTTTCATCTCGTTGTCGGCCTGCAGGTATGTCATGTCGCGCATACCGGACCGCATTCCAATGCCGCTGCTCATCTCCTCCACCAGGCCGTCCGTTGAAACGGCGTAGATGGTCATGTCGCGCGATTCCTTGACGCGCTTGTAAATCTTGTCAAAGGTGAGCTTCGACATGGTGTCGATGCCGGTGGCGACGAGGATGATGTACTTCTGCCCCTGGATGCGGTCGAGGCGATCCATGGCATCGTAAAGCGCATCAAAAATATCGGTCTCACTGAAGGTTGCCGGCGCATACGATTCCTGGGCCAACTCCTGGATGGCCTGCTGGATCTCGCGATGATCCTGAGTAAAGTCCACGTCGATGTGAGTCTTAAGATCGAATGTCTCCAGTGCAACGTAATCCTGGGGGCGCAGTTGCTGCGTGAACTCCCAGGCAGCATTGAGCATGTTCATGCGGAAGACCCAGCCGCGAGCGGCATATTCGCAAAGCAGGAGTGCGGTGATGGGCGCTTCGACGCGCTTGAAGCCTTCCACCTTCTGCTCAACGCCGTCCTCATAAACGCGGAAGTTCGACGGCTTGAGCCCGGGCACGAACTGGCCGGTTTTCTCCAGCAATACACCCACGTCAACAGTTACTTCTGGGACATCAATATGGAGGGTGACATTGCCCATTCCCGGGGGATTCTTGACGGTCGGCGCAGGCGGCGCAGGAGCAGGCGGGGGCGTATCGTCCGGGTTCTTTTTGGGGATGGCGATCACGCCATTGTCGCCTGCGGGACCGCCGGCATCGGGCGCTGCAGTCTGGTCAGGCTGCTGCGCAGGTTGCTGCGGCTGCTGCTGGTTCTGCGAGGGGTCAGGGGTCTGGCTCCAGGCGGCGTTCAGGGGTACAAGAGCAAAAACAGCAAGCCCCAATAACGGGAGGCATGTCCGGAGCAGATGAGTTGCCGTTGGGGATTGGCGTGGATTGGTCATGACCACCTCGGTGATGAGAAGAATAGTCGTTCGGGCAGCCCGGTGTCAGCATTCGGGCCGAATCCCTGGCGGCTCCATCCAGACCGGTTCGGTCTGGAGCGACTCAAGACGGGGCCGCCACTGTACTCTAATAGACGTGGAAAAGGGCGTTATGGAAACTCGAGAAGGGGTTGGCAGAAAGCCGGGAGCGGCGTGGATGAGGTGGGCCGCGGCAGCCCTGATTCTTTGCGCAATAGCAGCGCCTGAACGAGGACTGGCTGCGGTAGCGAAGGACGTCGGCGTAGCAAATGATGGTACCGCGGCAAAGGACACTGGCGGACCACCTCCCAGCATCACCGGCTTTTACCCCCTCAGCCAGGTGCACCGCGGCCTGATGGCCACGGCGTGGACGGTGTTTGAGGGCACCAGGCCCGAGCCGATGCAGGTGGAGATTCTGGGGATACTGCGCGGGGCACGCGGACCCGGCCAGGATCTGATTCTGGCGCGATTGCGCGGCGCAAGGCCGGAATACACCGGCGTTGTGGAAGGGATGAGTGGCAGCCCGGTGTATGTTGGCGACAAATTGATGGGGTCGCTGTCGTACCGGATTGGACAGTTCAGTAAGGAGCCTATTGCGGGCATTACCCCCATTGCGCAGATGCTTGAGGTAAAGGACCTGCCGGATCAGGGGCCAGGGATCAGGGATCAAGGATCAGAAATCGGAGAACAGAGTTCAGAGAATAGAGACCAGGAGCACCCCGCCGGCGATCAGTCCGCGCTTGCCGAAGCGGGCATGCAGATGCAGCCGATGGAGACGCCGCTGGTGATGAGTGGATTCAGCCCGGCGGCCATTGAATTCTGGCGGAGCCATGTGCAACTTCCGGGGCTCGAGACCGTGGCCGCGGGCGGGATGGGCGAGAGCCAGACAGGAGACGAGCCGGATAAGAGGGCAGAGAAGATGCTGGAGCCGGGGTCGGCCGTCAGCGCCCTGCTGGTGCGCGGCGACCTGGAAATTTCAGCCACCTGCACGGTGACCTACATCGATCCCAAGCAGCTTTTGGCGTGCGGGCATCCGGTTCTGCAGTCGGGACCGATCTCACTGCCCATGACGACCGCCGAAGTGGTGGCCACGTTGGCTTCGCCGCTCAATGCCTTCAAGATCATCAATACCGGCGCCACAGTGGGCGCATTCACCGAGGATCGCGAATCCGCGATCGGCGGCGTGCTGGGTGCAACGGCGCACATGATTCCGATGCACATCACGCTGGAGGGTGCGGGGACCCCGGGCAATGTGAATGTGGAGATTCTCGATCAGCCCGGCCTGACCCCGCAGGCAGTGGAAGTGGTGCTTTTCGAGTCGTTGCTCGAACGCAACCAAAGCACGTCGGAGATGAGTTACCACGTAACGGGAACGATCGATCTCGAGGGTTTTCCCCCGTTGCCAGTCGATTCGTGGTCCTCAGGAGGCGAGACGAGTTCGGCGCAGCTGATGGTGGCGGCCGAGGCCGCCGCGCGCTTCAACGCGATTTACACCAACAGCGAGCGCCGTGGAATGGTGCGCGGAGTTGATCTGCACGTTGAAGCCATTCCGCGACGGCTTTCGGTGGCTCTCGAGTCGGCAAGACTGGTTTCAAGCGACCTGGTTCATGCCGGCGACACGGTAGAGGTTGAAGCCACGCTGCGGCCATGGCAACAGGCCGTGCGGAATGTGAGGATCAGAATCAAGCTGCCGGATCGGCTGGAGAGTGGCAACGTGAGGCTGCTGGTGTCGGACGCAGCGACGCTGGATCGAACGCTGAACCAGCCCAAACTCGCGCCCAAGGCAGCAACCATGGCGAGCGTACTGGCGCGTGCACGGCGAACGCATGCGGCGGACCGTGTATACGTATCGATTCTGGCACCGGAGACTCAGGCCGGCTGGGATGGTGAAACGTTGGCGGCGGTGCCGCTTTCGATGGCGAATGCACTTGAGACGGTGCGCAGTACCGACGACATCAGCCTGAATGGAGAATCCGCTGAAGAAGCAGGCGACGCCCCGGCGGGGGGATTGTTAAGCGGGTTTCAAATTCTGAATGTGCACATCGACACCGGCGGCGGGTTAAACTAGTAGCGGCATCGGACTCATACTTTATCTCAATTGAACCGGCCACAATTGAATCCGGCGCCGGCAATCGTATCGAATCTCGGGACGGGAAATGCTACCTGGGCGAAGGTTAAACGAGCGAACATCCCCTTGATTGGAAGTTAGGCCCGAAACAAGGGAATAACGTGCGGTGGATTGAACGCATGTCATAGCTGCCGCATCCGACAAAAATGGGAATGCATGCGAACAGATCCCTGCCAGTAAGGACTCCAGACGAAGATGGCTCACATTCAAGGACTTGCGGCACATGCAGCGGGCGCTGAGCTTTTGCCTTACCACTACGACCCCGGCAAGCTGGGTGCGCAGGAGGTGGAGATTGCAATCACCCACTGCGGCATTTGTCACAGCGACCTTCACCTGATCTCGAATGACTGGGGAATCAGCCAGTATCCGTTCATCCCAGGGCATGAGATTGTAGGAACCATTTCGACGGTGGGCAACGACGTAAAGTCGCTCGAGGTGGGCCAGCGAGTAGGGCTCGGCTGGCAGTCGAACAGCTGCGGGACCTGCGACTGGTGCGTGAAGGGGATGGAGAACCTTTGCGCCGAGTCGGAAGCGACTTGTGTGCATCGCAACGGAGGATACGCAGACCGGGTGAGGGCCAACTCGCGATTCGTGTTTCCGATTCCCGATGCGCTGAATAGTGAGAATGTCGCGCCGCTCTTGTGTGGCGGCGTTACGGTCTACAATCCGCTTCGCACGCACGGCATCAACCCGACCTCGCGCGTGGGCATCGTAGGAATCGGCGGGCTGGGACATATCGCGATTCAGTTTGCCCGCGTCTTTGGCGCGGAGGTAACGGCCTTTTCCTCGTCGGCCGGTAAAGAAGAAGAAGTGCGGGCGCTGGGCGCGCACCACTTTGCGAACTCGCGCGAATCAAAGGCCATGAAGGAAGTGGCCGGCAAGCTCGACTTTATTCTGACCACGGTGAATGCAGACCAGGACTGGGGCGTGTATGTGTCGGCGCTCAGGCCCACTGGCACGCTCTGCTTTGTGGGTGTGCCGCCTTCTCCGGTTGCAGTCCACGCGTTCCCTCTCATCTCGGGATTGCGGTCGATCAGCGGCAACCCCACCGGTCCGCCGCACCGGATACGCGAGATGCTCGACGTGGCCGCGCGGCATGATGTGAAGGCGACCACTGAGCTCTTCCAGATGAACAAGGCTAATGAGGCCATTGAAAAGGTGAAGAAGAACAAGGTGCGCTATCGGGCAGTGCTGGCAAATTAATTTCTCGAGCCTGACTTTCGCGTTACTGATGCCTTGTCATCCTGAGCATAGCGAGCCGCCGGTTTTGCGGCTCGCGAAGTCGAAGGATCTGCGGTTGTCTCTCGCCCTCCGCATCACACAGCCAGAGCCTTTTCTTCAGTCGCGAAGGTCAATTCACTTTGCCGTCGGTGCCCATCTCCTGATTGCGTCGCGGAACTCCTCGAACGAGTCAAAAGTCTGCCAAAGGCCTGCATCCTTCAATTCTTGCGCAGGTAGTCCGTCAAGCATGAATTGAGACCTGTCTTTCACCAACCGCAGGGAGTATCCACCGCGCCGCAAATTTACAAACCAGTTGCCAAATCGCTCCGCATCGAATTGAGATTCCCCAAGCGCCCATCCCGCTGAGCGAAGATCGGAAATCAGTTGACCGGCCTCGGCGACAATCTCCTGTGGGATATCTCGTCTTCAGCGGCAGCGATGCTCTCCGGCCGACCCAGATCGCGCCAGTAATACTCGTCAGCCCGAAATGCCGGAATCTTCTCGCCTTGAGATGCGAGACGCAGATAGGCGTCGATGATCGAAAACGCTCCGGTCTCGTACATCAACGAAAAGATCCGCGGGGAGATGACGTGAATTCCACTAAATGCGAGCTCGCTGGTTTGCTGCGCGGGTCTGACAACCTCCGGTTCCGCTTTGCGTCCTGCGCGGCGCCCGGATAGATTCCCCTGCTCATCGAAGATAAGTTTGCGCGACGATTCGCGCGCTGCAACCGCGAGCGTGGCCAAAGCGCCGCTCTGAGTGTGGTCACGAACCATGCGCGCAAGGTCGATCGAACTGATGACATCGACATTGTGAACGATGAATGGCGCGTCGCGATCGGGGCCGGACTCGAGAAAGAACCACGCTGCACGTTTCAGTCCTCCACCCGTATCGAGTAACTCCTCTTCGCGCGAGACTTCGATGCGCATTCCGAAGTCTTCCCTGCCCTTCACAAACTGCTCAATCTGATCGGCAAAATGGTGCGCGTTGACGATAACGCCAGTCACGCCGGCCGCGCGTAAGCGGGCCAGCGCGGCTTCAAGCATGGTACGGCCGGCCACGGTGACGAGCGCCTTGGGGCGGTCATCGGTGAGAGGCCGAAGGCGTGTGCCTAATCCTGCGGCCAGAATCATTGCCTTCATTTACGCAGCCTCGCCAGTGCGACCCATCTTCTCAAGCTCAATGTGACGCACAACGGCGCGCACGCCTCGCGTACGCAAGTGCGCACCAAGATGTTCGGCGAGATACACCGAGCGGTGCTGGCCTCCGGTGCAGCCAAACGAAACCATGAGATTGCGAAACCCGCGGCGTTGATAGCTGGCCACGCTCGTATCGACAAGCGATTCAACGTGCGAGAGGAACTGCTGGACGGAGTCCTGCGCATCGAGATACTCAATCACCGGAGCATCCTGTCCTGTGAGCTGGCGGAATCGCTC
>JASHVU010000759.1 GCA_030044455.1 Acidobacteriaceae bacterium
ATTCAGCCCGAGGCCGCGGTGGTACCGGGACTTTCGCAATGGCAGCGCGTTACCAACTCCTTTGCCGCACCCTCCAAAACCTTTGAAGACATCAAGCGCGGAAACAAGAGCTGGTGGCTGCCGTTCATTCTCTCCATCGTCTTTGCTTACGCGCTCTTTGGCGCCATCACCATCAAAGTCGGTTGGTCACAGGTTGCCGAGAACACGATCAATATGAACCAGAAGTCCGCGGAACGCATGGCCCAGTTGCCAGCCGATCAGCGCGCCTCCGGGATGAAGTTCACTGAGTACATCATGGAGGGAACTTTTATTGCCTCGCCTTTGTTGGTGCTGCTGTTTGCGGTCGTAATTTCGGGGGTGATGCTGGGCACCATCAACTTTATCTTTGGAGGCAAGGCGGGCTTTGGCGCGGTCTTCGCCGTGTGGTTCTATGCCAGTTTGCCAGGACTGATCAAATCGATCCTCGGCTCGATTGTCCTTTTCTCCGGCATGGCACCGGAGTCGTTCAACATTCAAAACTTTGCACCCACAAACGTTGCGGCGTTCCTCAGCATTCAAGACGTAGGCCCCGCCATTTATCGGCTCGCCACCGCGCTTGATTTTACGACCATCTGGTACCTCGTCCTGTTTAGCATCGGGTTGTCGATTGTGGCTGGAGTGAAGCGCAGCGCAGGCTACATGGCGGTATTTGGCTGGTGGGTCATCATTACGCTGCTTGGCGTGGGCTACGCCGCATTTGCCGGCTGAGCGGGGACGTCAAAAAGAGTACTGCGAATCTCGCCGCGGCCCGCATTGCACATCGTCTCGCAACAAAACGGCGCGCAAACCATTCAGGTTTGCGCGCCATCTACGTTCCAGCTCTGAAAAACTGATCCCTGACCCCTGCTCCCTGACCCCCGTTCTTATTCCGCCCACCTTCTCATCACCAGCGACGCATTGATGCCGCCGAATCCGAACGAGTTCGACAGAGCCACGTCGAAGCTGAGGGGCTGGGCCGCGTTCGGCACGTAGTCCAGCTTGCATTCGGGATCGGGCTCGTCGAGGTTAATGGTCGGCGGAATCATCTGGTTCTGCAAGGCAAGCACCGTGATGCCGGCCTCAAGCCCGCCCGCCCCACCCAACAGGTGACCGGTCATTGATTTCGTCGCGCTGATCTTGAGCTTTTTGCTCAGTGCGTGTTCGCCAAACACCAGCTCAATCGCGCGGCTCTCGTTGCCGTCGCCTGCCGGAGTTGACGTTGCGTGCGCGTTCACATAGCCCACTTCTTCGGGCGCAATGCCGGCGTCCTTGAGTGCTGCTCTCATGCTGCGTTGCGCGCCCGCGCCATCGGGAGCGATACCCGTCATGTGGTAGGCATCGGCACTCATGCCGTAGCCGATAATTTCGGCCAGGATCTTTGCACCGCGCTTCTGCGCAAATTCCAGTTCTTCCAGAATCAGGACGCCCGCGCCTTCGCCGATCACAAATCCGTCGCGATCCTTGTCGAAGGGGCGGCTCGCCCTGGTCGGCTCGTCGTTGCGCGTTGAGAGCGCGCGCATAGCGGCGAATCCGCCCACCGAGAGCGCCGTTACCGCGGCCTCGGCGCCGCCGGCAATCATCGCGTCCGCGTCGCCGTGCAAAATCATGCGCACCGAGTCGCCAATGGAGTTGGCGCTGGTGGCGCAGGCCGTCGCCGTGGCCGAGATCGGCCCCTGCGCACCATAGCGAATGCTCAGCTGCCCGGCCGCCATGTTCACAATGGTCGAAGGAATAAAGAAAGGAGAGATTTTGCGCGGGCCGCCCTGCAGCAATGATGCGTGCTCGCGCTCAATAATCTCGAATCCGCCGATGCCCGACCCAATAAACACGCCCACCCGGTCGGCATTCTCCGGCGTAATCACGAGGCCAGACTGCTCCATCGCCTCCTGCGTCGCCGCAAAGGCAAAATGGATGAAGTGCCCCATCTTGCGCGATTCTTTTTTGTCGACAAAATTTAGCGGGTCAAAGTTCTTGACCTCGGCGGCGAAAGTCACTGGGAAACCCGTGGCGTCGAAGCCTTGAATCGGAGCCATACCGCTGGCTCCGGCCAATAACTGCCGCCATACTTCGGGGGCCGTGTTGCCCACGCCGCATAACAGCCCCACCCCGGTAACAACTACTCTGCGGGTCACGTCCTGGGCCAATTCCTACTTGCCGCCTTTCGCGTTCTTCTCGATGTAGTCGATGGCGTCCTTCACCGTCTTGATCTTCTCGGCATCCTCGTCGGGAATCTCAAGATCGAAAGCCTCTTCGAACTGCATCACCAGCTCAACCACGTCCAGCGAGTCTGCGCCAAGATCTTCCTGGAAGCTGGCGCCGGGGGTCACTTCCGCTTCGTCCACCTGCAACTGCTCGACAATGATTTGCTTCACCTTCTCTTCAACTGCCATGCGTGCTTCTCCTCGTGTATTTCAGAAACTTCTCACAAAATGCCATCTCCGAGCCTTACAGAAAAAGGCCGGTTTCTCGCTCCGCTGCCCGGTGCAGGTAATTGACCGTCGCGCAAGCGCTTAAGCTTATAGCAGGCTCCTACAATAATGGTCTACGGGCGGTGAACACAACCATTGCGCGACAAAAAACGCGCCTTACCCCGAAACTTCAAGTCTACCGGGCTGAGGAGGGGGTGTAAAGGCGGCTGCCTGTGGGGAAAGGGTTGTAGATACAGGGACTAGTCGCTCCAGCGGACTGAAGATCGTTCGCTGGGGCTCCCGACTTCGGGACCCGGCAATCGAGAACAGGAGAGACCCGGAGACTGGGCGGTGGAATTTACACAGAATTCCACGGCACGTAAGCGTACATTAGGCGAAGAGGATTTTACGCATGCAATCGTTTATGGCGCAGCCTTATGCTTTGCTGGCACTCATTGGTGGAACGGCCGCATTGGTTGGAATTCTGGCCGGACTCCTGATTCGCGGCGCACTTGCAAAATCGGAAAAAGATGCATTGATTCATCGCAACGAGGAGCTCACCAATGCGCTCACTCAGGCGGGCAACGCCTTGAGCGAGTCAATGGCTGTAGCCGCGAAGCGAGCTGGGTTTGAGACGCTGGCCGGGGAGCGCGAAAAGCGAATCGATGAGCTCTACAAAGAGCTGGAAGTGGTGCGCACCGCATCGCAGACCATACACGATGCCTTGCGCTCCGACTTGAAAGACAAAGTGGACACAGAGACCCAGTCCCGCGCGCGCATCGCTGAACTTGAAGCCGACTTGCGTAACGAGCGCGAGAACATGCCGGAAAAGGTCAAACTGCTGGAGAAAGGCGAGCAGATATTTGCCAATCATTTTCAGGCGCTGGCAGCCGACATCCTCGACCAGAAATCGAAAACGTTATCCGAAGGCAGCCAGAAGGAACTGGGCAATCTGCTTACGCCGCTGCGCGAGCAGATCAGCGACTTCCGCAAAAAAGTTGAAGAGGTGCAGATCGACTCCAAGACCGGCGTCACCGAGCTCAAGACGCTGATCGGCGTCCTCGACACCCGAAGCACGGAACTCGGTCAGGAGGCGCGCAACCTGGCCACGGCTTTGCGCCGCGATACCAAGGCCCAGGGCAACTGGGGCGAGACCATTCTGCGCAACATTCTCGATAAGTCGGGCCTGCAGGAAGGCGTGCACTACAGCTTTCAACAGAGCCATACCGAGATGAATGCAGACGGAGAACCTGTGCAGCGCCGCCAGACCGACGTGGTGGTGAAGCTGCCCGGTGGCCGTCACCTCATTATCGATTCGAAGGTCTCGCTGAATGCCTATAACGACAGCGTGAACGCCGCAGACGAGAAGGACCGGGTCGAAGCTCTCAAGCGTCATCTGGCGAGCGTTCGCAACCACTTTACTGAGCTTGCCGGCCGCAACTATTCCACGCTTTCGGGACTGCAGTCTCCTGACTTTGTGGTGATGTTTGTGCCCATCGAACCGGCGTTTCTGCTGGCGCTCCAGAACGACGAAACGCTCTGGCACGATGCCTATTCGAAAGGTGTTCTTCTCTCCGGTCCTACCACGGTGCTGTTTGTGATTCGCATTGTCGCCGATCTGTGGCGGCAGGAGATGCAGGCGCAAAACGTCGAGAAGGTGATGAAGCGCGGCGCCGAGCTTTATGACAAGTTTGTGGGCTTCGTAACGAATCTCGAATCGGTAGGCGACGCGATTCTGGGTGCCCGCAGGGCCTATGAGGACGCCAGCCGCCAGCTCTCAACAGGCCCCGGAAACCTGGTGCGGCAGGTCGAAATGCTGCGCGAGCTGGGCGTGGCGCCGAGAACCAAGAAGCAGATTCCGCAGGGACTGCTCGATGCGTCGGGCGTGGACACGTCAGCAGGGGAGCAGGAGGCAGCCCTCGAATCGGGTGATGCGAACAGCGTGGAGTCGGTCGTTGAGCAGGGAATCGCCGAGTCTGACGCGGTTTGAATCAACGAGCAGCACGAACCTCATTGAACCCATTTCAAACATGCACAGCCAGAGGGTGCCCCAGGTCCGGATTTTCGGACCTGGGATAGCACGAACCCCATCTACCCGAAAGGAATCGTCCTACAGCACTTGCGGCTGTGGCGTTGCTGTGGCGCCCGTGGGTGGGGCTGGCGCCGCAGGCGCATCAGCCTTCACCCGCGTCAGTGTCAGCTCCATCGCCGGAAAATCTCCGGAATCGGTCTTGGTGCTCATCTTGATGGTGTCGCCGTCCACCGTGCAGGTGTGGTGAATCGTCATTCCGTTGAACGACACATCGAAGGTGAGCTTGTCGCCGTCCACCTTGCCGTTGCTGATCGGCAGTGGGTCGCCCATGGGTCCCTGCACTGTGCCCGTCAGATCGGCGCCGTCCTGCTTGAAGTTGAAAGTGATGGTCGTGTTGTTGCCATCCTGCGTTTGCATCTGGGTCGTCCACGAGCCGGTCACGTCGGCGGCCATCGCCTTCCCGGCGCTGAGCGTCATGGCCAATACAGCACATATTGCAAGCAACTTTTTCATCCATTCCTCACAGCCGTTTTGCGGCGCATTCGTCATGCAGACAGGGCATACGAAGAGGCGGAGTAAACACACTGAACCCCCGTTTGCACGATGTTCTGACAGTATGACGGACTTCCCGCCGGTTTTGGCGCTTACTTTTCGCTGCCATTTTCGGCGAACCCCTCGCGCATTCGCCGCCAGGTGGTTTTGAGGTCCTCGGGCAGCACCCGCGTCTCGCCGACTGTGGTCATAAAGTTGGTATCGCCCTGCCAGCGCGGCATGGCGTGCAGATGCACGTGCCCGGCTACGCCCGCCCCTCCCGCCTTGCCCACATTGAGCCCGATGTTGAACCCGTGAGGTTGGTAAATCCGCTCCAGCACCCGCTCGGTCTTTTGGGCCAGATCCATCAGTTCGTGGGCCGCTTCAACCGGCAGGTCGGCGAGCCGGTCGAGATGCGCATAGGGCATCACCATCACGTGGCCGCTCGTATAAGGGAATGCATTCAGGCAGATGAAACAACGCGTGCCGCGCAATATGAGCCCGCCGGCCTCTTCGGCCTCATCTTGCTCCATCCCCTGTGCAATTGCGTAATCGATCGAGGCAATCAGATTGCAGAAGACGCAGCCACGGTCGCCCGGCCACGCGCTCAGCGCCGCCGGAACCCCGGCCCGCACGCCGCTATCTGCCGAGGTCACATACGCATAACGCCATGGAGTCCACAAATGATCCATCGTGACATTGTCGCTCAATTTCCCTGGGAAGTGGTCCACACTCGCGTCCTGCTCGCAAGCCTCTATCCCCAATTCCGCTTTGCTTCGCCGCCGTTTCCAGCTCACCAGACAAATCCCTAAACAGCGGCAAGATGAATTTTCTGCGAACGCCAAAGTCTCTCCGCGGGATGATTCCGCTCAGGCTTTCCATAGCGCCTTCGCGAAATACGTCAAAGCTCATCGGCAGACCGCATCGGCACTGGGGTTGCAGGCCACTGCAAACTTCCTTAGGCATGCACCTTTCCCGTCTCAATCTGCCCCCGGCCACTCCCCACTTGGTTTGACCTTTATTTGCAATGATTGCTACACTCGAAAGCGTAGCTTCCTGCGCGGATTCCAGCAGTGAGTTGCGGCCGCCCTTCCAGCAAGCCGTTGCCTGCCGGGTGTTTCCCAAGGAGACCAAGCGCCTCAATCCCGAGCATGCATCGGGCAAGAGGCTGTCGCTTTGGAAACAGCAACCGGCAAGTCACCGAGCGCGGCGACGGGAACCTGGGCTCTGAGCACTCTCAAGCTGCGGTTCGCCGTAGCGGCTGGCGCAGGAGCTTGGGAGCGGCGGCCAGATTTACCTCTGGACGACCTGAATCCCGGAGCTTGCAGTAATGGCAAACGTCCTCAATCCCGAAACCGAGAGCACAACCCTGAACACCGAACTCGAAATCCCAACGCTAGAGCCTGCGACCGAGCTTGAGTCCCTAACCGGAATCGACCGACCGTCGCCTGAGTCCACGTCCAACCCCGACACAGCTGAAGCCGTCGAAGCACTTGAGCTGGACGCCGATACCCAATTAACCAAGTCCGTTGAGCCCGTTGCCGAGGCTGCACCCGAAAGTGCGCCCCAGGCCAAGGCTGCGGCGCCACAGTCTGAACACCTGGCCGCGGCAGAGCCCATCGACGATTTCTCCGTCGCCCTCGCGGCCTTTGAGCGCGAGCAGGCCGCTGAAGCCGCCGCCGTCGAGGCCTATGGCGACAAGGTCGTCTCTGGCACGGTCGTAAAGCAGACTGACAAACATCTGGTGATCGATCTCGGCCTCAAGAGCGAGGGCCTTGTCCCGCTCGAGCAAGTGGTCGATCACACCGGCGCAGTCAAGTTTCAACCCGGCGAAGTCATTGACGTGGTAATCGAGCGCGAGGAGCCCGAAAGCGGCTACCTCGTAAGCTACGAGCGTGCCCAGCGTCTCCGCGTCTGGGACACCATCGAGAAGGCCGCCAGCGAAAAGACTCCCGTCAAGGGGACGGTGGTGAGCCGCGTCAAGGGCGGCCTTACCGTCGACATCGGCATCAAGGCATTCCTGCCCGGCTCGCAGCTTGAGATTCGTCCGGTGCGCAATCTCGATGGCTATCTCGGCCAGCAGATCGACGTCCGCGTCATCAAGCTCAACAAAAAGCGCGGCAACGTGGTTGTCAGCCGCAAAGAGCTTCTTGAAGAAGACCTGAACGCCAAGCGCTCCACCACCATGGAGCATCTCTTTGAGGGGGCCGCGCTCACCGGCACGGTCAAGAACCTCACTGACTACGGCGCGTTCGTGGACCTCGGCGGCATCGATGGCCTGCTGCATATCACCGACATGAGCTGGGGACGCCTCACTCATCCCCGCGACCTGGTCAACGTCGGCGACGAGATCCAGGTTAAAGTGCTCAAGTTCGACAAAGACAAGCAGCGCGTCTCGCTTGGTTTCAAGCAGCTCACGCCCGATCCGTGGCTTGACGCCTCTGAGCGTTATCCCGTCGGCGCCAAGGTTCACGGCCGCGTTCTTTCGGTCACCGATTACGGCGCCTTCGTTGAGCTCGAGCAGGGCATCGAAGGCCTGGTTCACCTCTCTGAGATGACCTGGTCCAAGCGCCTCAAGCACCCCTCCAAGCTGGTCAAGCCCGGCGACGAAGTCGACACAGTTGTCCTTAGCGTCAACCCCACCGACCGCCGCATCTCGCTGGGCATGAAGCAGCTTCTCGAGAACCCCTGGGAGAACCTGAGCGAGCGTTATCCCGCCGGCGCCATCGTTGAAGGCCGCGTCCGCAACCTCACCGATTTTGGCGCCTTCATCGAGATCGAAGATGGGATCGACGGCCTGGTGCACGTCTCCAACCTGAGCTGGACCAAGCGCGTCAAGCATCCTTCTGAAATCGTGAAGAAGGGCGAAAAGGTGAAGGCCGTTGTTCTCGGCGTCGAACCTCAGAACCGCCGCCTCTCGCTGGGCATCAAGCAGCTCCAGCCCGATGTGTGGGAGAGCTTCTTTGCCACCCATCGCGTGGGCGACGTGGTGCACGGCAAGGTCCTACGCACCGCGCAGTTCGGCGCTTTCGTCGAAATCGCCGACGGTGTCGAAGGACTGTGCCACATCTCCGAGGCCGGTGAGGCCGGCGACCATTCCAAACTCGAAATGGGCGCGGAGCACGACTTCAAGATCATCAAGATCAACGTTGAAGAGAAGAAGGTGGGACTCAGCCTGCGTGCAGTCAGCGGCCACGAAGCCAGCCGCGCCCAGGTCGAGCACTACAAGGCCGATACCCATAAGCACCCGGTCTCAAGTTCCACCACTACCCTCGGCGACCTCATCCAGTGGAAGCGCGAAGGCTGAAAAAGACAGTAGGCAGTGATCGGTGTTCAACAGAACGGCCACCCTTTCGGGTGGCCGTTCTGCGTTGGGGAAAGAGATGATCCATCACCACAAACCCATGTTCTGGTGAGCCACACGATCGCCAATGGGGCAGGACGTAGATCGATGGCGTCTTGCTGGTTTGCTGCATTCCCGCATTGGTCCCAGCATCCCGCGAATCGGCCAGAAAAGTCTGATCTTCCGAAAGGCCTGGCCAATCCCTTCTTCGGCTCGCAGGCCTTTCGCTATGCAGCTGGAACATCGCTAACACCCGGAACTGGCGCCAGTAAGAAACTCCGGCGAACTCGGCCCATTGCCGCTGCTCCCGGCGGTCAGGCTCAGCCGCACCAACCCGATGCTGCCGTCTTGTAACACGGACGTGCCGACCAGATTAAGCTGGCAAACCTGGGGGCTCCCTGGATTGAACAAACTCACCTGCAGAGCCGCGATATCCCAGTTGTTCGCACTCCAGCCAGGATTGCTTTGCACCTGGTTGATGGTCACGCCGGCAATCCCGTTCGACTGCGTGAGCGGGGCAACCGGGTTTCCCTGATCGTCTGTCGCCGGTATAGGAAAGTCCAGCGTGTTGATGGATCCATTGTTCCAGTTGGACTGGGCAGCGGTCTTCAGAGTCACCGTGAATGTGTCGCCGTTCTTGAGCGACACGGTTGCCGTGGCGCCGCTGCCGTGAAGACCCCCTCCCAGGTCAGCCTGGCCGGTGGTGATCACGAAGCGGATCAGCGTTAGCGGCTGGTTATTCGTCAACGGTGTTTGCGATGAGAGTTGACTGATGAGGGCGCCCTTGGGTGTGCCCCAACCGGTGCACAAATCGTAGCCGGATACCGCGGAGAAAGCCCCGTTGTTCCCGCTTACGATGTCATTGAAACAGATCGAGTACAAGTCGTCGGCTGTCCCGCTGGTCAAACCGATGTCGTAGATCGTGGGGTTGAGGAAGCCTGACTTCCCCGGCCCGCCGGCTTGAGCGTTGGCCTGATTCACGAGCGCGGTGAAACCAGCCCAGAGCGGAGCGCCCGCGCTTGTTCCGTTGAATCCGGTGAATGAACCGTTGAAAAAAGCCTCAAGGCCGACAGCCACCATGGCCACATCCGGATAATTCCGGGATGTTGTCGAGCCACCATTGGTTGCCATACTGACTCCCTGCTGATAGTCGGGGATGGGAACGCCAAGAACACCGCCCGCGCTGCTGGGCCAGGCGGTTTCACCTGCGTAATAGTTGCTCGGATACACGCCGCCGCTCACCGCGTTGGTGCTTAGGATCGTTCCCCCGACCAGGGTTTGGTTCACGAAATTATTGCTGCTGTCATTCTCGCTGCTTCCATTGTCTCCAGACGCCATGAACATCGACACACCGTTCGCGGCCATCTGGCCGATGGCCTGATTTACGTTGTCGCTGTACCAAAACCCAAGCGAGCAACTCACCACCGTGAGCGGCGTTGCAGAAGTTGCCATGGCGTGGAAGATGTCGTCCAGGTGCACGGTGATTCCCGAGTTGCCTTGAAAGAAGAGGATCTGCGCGTTGGGCGCCATGGCCAGGACAAGCTCGACATCGCCAGCTGCCTCGATCCCGGAGTTGGGGGCCGGATTTCCGCCCTCTGTCGCCACAATGGTTACATTCGGCGCAGGCAGTGCCGGCTCGCCGGCCGCCGGCACCTGGGATTGCGACCACGAAGTTATATCGCTTGCATTGAACGTGGCGAAGTCCACGATGCCAACCACTTGGCCCGACCCATCCAGGCTCTGCAGCGGAGAATTTACTCCTATGTATGCGTTGCGAAGGTCGGCGGCAGCCAAAGTCCCTCCCGAACCAGTTCCGTTGTTACTTGTAGGCAACATGTAATCATTTAGCCCGCTGATCTCAAGAATCTTCACCGTAAGATCGAGCGACGGGTTGCGGTCCACAGTCACAAACAAGCTGCCATCCTGGCGCTTCCTGTAAACAAGATTCACATAGAGCGCCTGTTCAATCAGAGCCGCAGTCGCGCTCACGCTAAGAAGAAGATTGTTGGAGTAAGTGGCGACGATTGTGAATCCAGCGATTGTTGTGGCCCAATCCTTGAGAGCTGCATAATCGGAATCCGTCGCCCCATAAGTCGTTGTGAATTCCGCCTGAGTAATGAACTTCCTGAAGTTGGCGTTCTTGGGATCTGAGACCGATGCAATAAACGCGGATAATCCCGAGGTGTCTCTTACCGGCAGGCCGAAGGCCAGTGAAATGACGGTGTCGTCTGGGACGGGGCCCGCCAGCGGGGCATCGTTCGGATCGGGCACACCGAAATAACCGCTCAGCTGCTGCGAGCCTTGCTGTCCCTGAGGATTGATCGGGAATCCGCTTTGCAACTCGGCGTGAACATTCTCACAAACCTCGACATCAAACCCGGCAAGCGCTCCTTTGACACGCGCGCCACTGCGAATCAGCACCGTCCCATGCGGTGCTGCAATCAGCGCGTGAACTTCTGCCTCTTCCCCGATTACCACCACCGGCTTTTGATCGCTGTGCGAAACCGCCACGTCTGCGTTCCCCTGATCTCCGGTTGCCGGATTGGGAGAGTTCCCGGCCGGGCTCTGGGTGTCCGTGCCGTCGCTGCCTGCCACTGCGATGCTGAAGTCCTGTGCTCTGGCTTCATCCTCATGCGTGGCGATCCTGGCCCTCTTGTCCGTCCACAAGCTGCCTAAGATACCGAGTTCCACTCCTCCTGGATCGGCGAGCAGCCTGGCGCCTTCATCCATCCTCAGATCAGCAAAAACGTATTGGCCGGATGCCAGCCAAAGTTCACTGTTATAGAGAAGTGTTACTGCCCCGTAGGTTCCTGGAGTCAGAGACATCTGCTTGAATCGCGCCACGGTCAGGTCAGCACCGCGGCCGAGAGCCATCGCCAGGGGCAAAGCGGGCATGTCGGAAGGAAACTCATATTTCGTCCCAATCCCGATGTCTTCCGCGCGCGTAAGAGAGCCGGTATAGACGTCGCGCGTTTCCGAGTAAATCTCCAGCGACGTGGATGGTGCGAACAGGTCACGACATTTGCAGTGCTTTCCCACGATCAATTGAGCCGCACCGCCGGCCTCTTTTTCTGCAGACGGGGCCGCGATCGCGCTTCGAACTCCGACATCGCCCTCAATCGCCTCGCTGTAATCTCCTAGCTTGATGCTCCGCTCGGCGTACAGGACGAATCGATTCACATCTGGCTTCAAATCGCCTTCAGCAGTTGAACCCGGCGTAGTCTTCGTCGCCTCTTCTTTTGTCACTGATCTTCCCCTTTCGCGACATCGCAGAATTACGATGGCTTTCCTATACCTGAACCGCAGTCAGGTTCTCCTGTCAGAGTGAGGCACTCAACAAAACCTCTCTCTCGGTTGGCAGGAAGCATGGTCCCAGAGAACTGGCATTCCTCTGCCCGGTGAAAACGAGAACTTAAATCGTCGTTGACGCCGGTTGAGGCGGTGCCAATCATGAACTCGCCACAATGGCCATGTATGAAAGTGCGCTGAAATGCAAAAGCGTTTCAACTTAAAGTTGAAGACTTGCACTATGTCGCGGTGATTTCAGTCAGAATTGTGTCTTCTCGACCTGCAGAAACGGGGATCAAATCAACTCTATCTCCGAGGGATTAGGCAGTCAGGAAGAAAGGCGGCGCTGACTCCAATGATCTGGCGCATGCCTGGCCCGGCCAGAGCAAGAGAACGCGTTGCATCGCTTTGATCTGTGCAAATGGACCAGTCGAAATTGGCGATATCGGCCAGTAGAGCTCATTCAGCACCCATTGAGCCTCGTTCAAAGAATCAATACTGACAAACGCTGCTTGCGATTCTCACCCGAATCCGGTCGTAGATTCCGCTCGACATGCCGGCTTTCGGGACCGATCGCGCCAAGGTGGTGTACTTCAAAGGGTCCGAGGTTAACGCTCAAGTCATTGATTTCATTAGCTGTATTGCGATCTTGCCTCGCGGTCTTGCATCCGGGCAGACCTTGCGCCAGTTGCCTGCGGCCTCAGTTGCCCGTCGGAATGATGCCCGCGTTTTCCACCATCAGGATGGTAGTCCGCCGGGGCGCGCGCGTGCGGTGCACCACTGTCTTCGGCACCACGAATCCATGTCCGGGCTTAAGCGAAACAGTCCGTGTCGAAACGGTGCGGCCTTCGAAACCGGCTCCAGATTCAGCTTCGACGTCAATGAGCAGTTCGCCGTCGACGACATAGAAGAACTCATCATCCTCATCGTGCTTGTGCCAGTGGTACTCCCCCTCGATGGCCGCCATGCGCACCACCGAGTTGTTGACCCTGCACAGCGTCTGATTGAACCACTTGAAGTCATCGGCGCCGGGTACGGTGTGAACGTCAAAGACTTCGAGCGGCCCGTAGAGAGTGTTGAGGCGGGTTTCGTAGGGGAACGAGGCAGTCTCAGCCATAGCATGCACCTTGAGCTGAGGATAGCAGGATGGAGATTCGCCCTACAGAGAATCCAGATAAACTGGCAGTATGGGCTTCAGCTTCCACATCGAGAACTTCGGCTGCCGTGCCGCGCGAGCCGACGGCGAAGCAATTGGCGCCCGCCTGCTCTCTTCCGGGAATTGCATTCAGCGGGCTACTGAAGCTGAAGTGGTCGTAGTAAATACCTGCACCGTCACCGCCGAGGCCGACCGCCAGGCCCGCGCATTTATCCGCCGCGCCAACCGCATCAATCCAGCGGCGAAGATCGTCGTCACCGGCTGTTATGCCCAGCGCGCCCCGGCCGAGCTTGCCGCAATCAACGGCGTCACCGCGGTGGTGGGAAACAGCCACAAGGCCCTGGTGCCTGAGATTGTCGTCAACCTCAAGCGTCGAGCTGAGCCCAGCGCGACAGTTCCACCTGCATTTGTCAGCTTGGAAACACTGCTTGCGCCGCAAGGCGCAGCTGCCACACTGCAAGTGGTCGACGACGAATTCGCGCACACGTTTATCGAAGAAGCGCAGCTCGTGCCGAGCGCACAGACGCGGCCCAACCTCAAAATCCAGGAGGGTTGCGGCAATCGTTGCACCTTCTGCGTCATCCCCTTTACACGTGGCCCATCCAGAAGCCTGCCCCGCGCAGCGGTTCTCAGGCAGGTGGAGGGATTTGTCGCTGCCGGCGGCAACGAGCTGGTTCTATCAGGCATCAACCTCGGCCGCTGGGGAAGGGAGCTTGCCGTGAAGGATACGCTCCCGGCTCTCGTGCGACATATCCTTACGAGCACCGCTCTGCCTCGCCTGCGGCTCAGCTCCATCGAGCCCATGGACTGGACCGACGAGCTCATCGGTCTGATGGCCGAGTTCGCCGGCCCCGGTGCACGCGAGCCGCGTCTCGCCCACCACGCGCACCTGCCGCTGCAATCTGGCTCCGACGCCGTGCTGCGCCGCATGCACCGCCGCTACCGCCCCTGGCACTATGCTGACAAGGTTGCTGCGCTCGTTCGCGCTGCCGGCCCCGAGCTCACTCTCGGCGCCGATGTCATGGTTGGTTTTCCAGGTGAATCCGATGCGGAATTCGAAGAGACTTTCGCGTTCATCCGCGCGCTGCCCTTCGGTTATCTTCACATTTTCCCGTTTTCGCCGCGGCCTGGCACGCGCGGCTGGACATTGCATCGAGCAGCTCCTGTCGTTTCAGATGCGGTTCTAGAGCGCATAAGCAGGCTCCGCGCGCTCGCCCGCGAGAAGTCCCTTGCCCATCGCATGCAGATGATCGCGCGCAAACTGTCTGTCATCACCCTGCACACCCCGTCCGCACTTGCAGCCCGAGGGGGAACGGAGGCCCTCACTGACAACTTTCTGCCGGTCGAACTCGAAGGCTCTTATGCGGCCAATCGGCTCCTTAGCATCGCCGTGACCGGAATTACCCCAGAAGGCGCACTCGTCGCGCACCCCGCCGGGCTAGCTGAATCTGCATCGGATCTCTCTGGAACACGCGCGTAAAACTTCTGCTAACCCCTTGATTCATAGAACCCGAGCCAATGCTATACTCAGTGTGCGTTTGTGTGTCTGCGCACCGTTTAGTCTGGCCTTCGGTCCTGCACTTTACCAACTCAATCATTCACCTGGAGGAGCACCATCGCACTCGATAAACGTTCGGCCAAGTCCTTTATCCGCATCAACGATCGCATTCGCGCCCGCGAAATCCGCGTCATCGACGAAAACGGCGAACAACTGGGGATCCTGGCGCCCTTTGAGGCGTTGAAGATCGCTCGCGAGCGTGGTTTGGACCTGGTTGAGGTTTCACCAACCGCCGTTCCACCCGTCTGCCGCATACAGGACTATGGGCGCTATCTCTATGAAAAAGAGAAGAGCGAGCGCGCGGCCCGCAAGAAGCAGAAGGTCATCACCATCAAGGAAGTCAAGTTTTCGGTCACTGTGGACGAGCATGACTACCAGACCAAGAAGAACCAGGCCGTTCGTTTTCTCACTGAGGGCGACAAGGTAAAGGCGAGCCTGCGCTTCCGCGGCCGCCAGATGGCCCACCGCGAACTTGGCTATAACATCATCAACCGCCTCATCATGGATATAGGCGAGGCCGGTGTCGTCGAGTTCATGCCGCGCATGGAAGGCACCATTCTCCACGCCATCCTTGCCCCATCGAAGAAGGACGCACCCAAACCCCGGCCGCCGCAACCGCCGGCTCCGCCTCGCCCGTCTGCGCCGCAAGCATAGGTGAATGCAGGTTGATGCCAAGCGATCTTCCCAGATCGCAGCCTGCAAATTCCAAGTGTCACTGCGCTGTCTCCACGCCGGCGTCCCTCACAATGCCGGAGTCTCGCAGCGCGCGTCGCTCCGCGTTGAGTGCCGACGCGTGCAGCAACTCCACGCGATGCATTGCATCCGCAGCCTGTTGCGTCTGCCCTTCGGACTTGAGCGCCTTAGCCAGCAGGTAAAGCGAGCTCGAGTCGTCGGGGTTGAGCACCGTCGCCTTGCGCAGCAGAGGCTCGGCCGCCGACGCATCGCCGAGCAGAAGCTTCGCCTTTCCCATGTAAAAGTAAACCGCCCACGAGTCCGGAATGAGCCGTTCCGCATTCTCGAGGTAGGGGAGCCCATCTCGGTTCCGCCCCGCCTGCACCAGCATCGCGCCCAGGTAATATTGCGCGTCTCCGTCCTGCGGATCGGCCTCGATGGCGTGCCGCAACTCTTTCTCCGCGTCCACGTCCCGATGCGCGCCCAGGTAAGCTTTACCCAGTTCGCGATGCGCCTCAGGAAACTTCGGGTCCGCCGCCAGCACCGATTCGAATTCACCCGCAGCCTCTGTGTAGTCGGTTGCATCTGCATACGCTTTGCCCAGCAGGAAGTTCTTCTGCGCCGGCAGCGCGCCGCTTGCAAACAGCCGCGCAAAAGCTTCCTTGGCCTTCTCCTTCTGGGCTGCCTGCACATAGGCCAGACCAATCAGGTAAAGCGCCGCCGGGTCGGCACTATCACTCTCCGTCAGCGGCTCAAGCACCTCGATACCTTGCGCTGCGCGTCCGGTGAACATCAGGCACGTCGCCAGCAGCATGGTCACTCGCGCGTTCGGCGCGTCTTCCAGGTGCAGCGCGCGAAAGTAGGGAAGCGCATGCGTGTAGTCTTCCTGTTTCAGGTACGCAAGCCCAAGATTTAGCTCCGTCTCCCGCTGGTCGGGCCGAATGTTGAGCACTTTCTTGTACTCATCGATCGCCTCGGTATAGCGGCGCGTCTTCGAGTACAGAATCCCCAGGTTCGCAAGCGCGCTTACATTCCCGGGGTCGACTTTGAGAATCCTCCGGAATCCGGCCTCGGCCTCTGTGTATTTACCGGCCTGCATTGCCTGCACCGACGCTTCGAAGATCTGTTTCTCGATTGCCTCGTCGGCGGCGAACGCCGCGATTGGCCAAAGCAAAACGACGGCCAGTGCGATCCAACCGCGTCTCTTCTCGAAGGCTCGAATCATGCTCACCAACTCACTGGCAGCATCGCATCCCTCACTCCAGCAAATCAAACTGGCCGGGCACATGCCATGCCCGGCCCATTTGAGTGATTCCATTCATCAAAAATAGAACTTCCCGCCGAACTGTAATTCTCGCGGATCGCGATCGCCGGTAACCTGCCCCGATGAGCCGGCGTTTGCCCCGGAGAATGTGGTTCCGGCCACATCTGGCGCGGAAAGCGAGTTGTTCATGTTCGCCCACTGCGTGTGATTAAAGACGTTAAAGCCTTCGAATCGCAACTGGAATCGCGTATTCTCGTTGATCGGAAAATTCTTCATCACCGCGACGTTCCAGTTATTGATGCCTGGTCCGTAAATCGTATTGCGATGGAAGTTGCCAAAAGTGCCATTGGCAGGAACAGCAAATACCGCCGGGTTATACCACATAGGGAACTGACCTGCCGGAACATTGTGGCTGTGCGACTCGGCCCAGGAGCCGCCGACGTAATCGGGCCGTATGTGGCCAAACCCTCCATTTCCCAGGTTCCCGGTTGCATTCAGGTCGCACGAGTCGGCGGTCGGCGAAGTGTTCCCCACGTTCAGGCAGGGCGTACCGCCCCAGAACTGCGTCGTTCCCGATATCTCCCAGTCACCGCCGACCTCCTGCACCAGCCTGTTGAAGTTCCTGAGCTCCGGAGTGTTATACACATACTGCGCGTTGAAGACATTTCTGCGATCGTAGCCCGCCGGAGCGTAAAACGCTTTCAGGTTACTGTAGTCCGGAATGGTATTCGCATCGGTGTCCACGTCCTCGAGATCGGTAACCTTTGCAAACGTATAGTCCACGTTCATTGTGAACGTATTGCTAAACCTGCGCATCGCCTTGAACTGCAGCGAGTTATACGCGGAACTTGCGCCCATATTCGTCATATTGATCGACGTATAGCCCTTGTAAGGCAAGATCGCCGCCGCGACGTTGTTTACGGCGCCCAGCGCTCCCGGGTTGATCACGTTTGTATATCCAAGTGGTAACTGCTCCAGCTCCTGGATATATATCTGGTGTCGCGACGTGTTTCCCACATAGGATGCGGTAACTGCTACTTTCATCGGCAGCATCTGCTCCACTCCAAAGCTATATCCCGTCGTCGTCGGAATCATCCCCTTTGGCAGCACCGTCAGCACTCCGCTCGATGGAGTAAGTGGAGTTCCGCTCACCTCGGAAGTTGAGATATTGGCGATGTTTCCGCCATAAATTGTAGGCGTATATACGTTGGGCGGGTTACTGATTCCACCGAAGTTGAACGTGTTCTGCTGGTAGCGTTCGTAGAAGATCCCGTAACCCCCGCGAATCGCGGTCTTGCCGTCTCCAAACACATCCCACGCAAAGCCGAGACGCGGCCCGATGTTGTCCCAGCGGTAATCCATTCCGCCTCTCGGCAGACCGTCGGTCCCTTCGCGCACCATGCCGTTATACGGGTTGCCGCTGTTCGGAACAATCGAACCTTGCGTCGGTGGCTGTCCAGGCGTGTTCGGCGCGGTGTTGATGGTAACTGCCTGCGTGGGAAGATAGTCATCGGGTTCGAAGTAATACTGGTGATACTTTCCTGCCGTATAAGTTGGGCCCAGAAACTGGTAGCGCACCCCATAGTCCAGAGTTAGGCGCGGAGTTATCTTCCAGGTATCCTGTCCGTACCCTTCAAACTGAAACATGTGGAAGTTTCCGAAGACATAAGCATTGGTCTGACTGGTTGTGGTCGCATTGCCAAGCAGCATATTGGCCATTCCGTTGTTGGCGTTGTTGGGATTCTGGTTGCTGGCAGAAAAGTTCAAAGCAACAGGCTCCTGCCAGGTCCCCTCCTGGCCATTTTCATTCAAATCAGCCATAAGTCCGAGCTTGATTACGTGGCTACGCCAGACCTTGGTCACGTCGTCGTTGGCAACCAGTGTATTACCTGTCGAAGTCCAACCGGGCGTGAAGACGCCAGTGCTTATGTAAGTTCCATCGGCGAGCGATGGCGCAATTCCATTTACATTCGTCGCGGGATACAGGTCGGTGAATGTCCATCCTTGCGCCGCTTTCTGATAGGCGGCCGCAGCGGTTCCGGGGACGACCTGAACGATCTGCGTCAAATGAAGCCACCCGACTGAAGCTTCGTTGGTCAATGTCGGCGAAATCACATTCGTCAACTCCCATGCCCAGCTTTTGCCTGGTTTCTTCCTGTATTCGGGAACCACCGGGAAGCTGGGCCCGGAAAAGATGCCGAATGTCTCGTGTTCCTCCTGGCGGTCGTCCACATACCGGAAAAAGGCATTCGCCTTCGGTCCAAACGTATAGTCCACGCGCAGCGCGTATTGGTTCTTATAGAACACATAGGTGTCCTGGAAGTTTACTTGTTCTTCGTCCCCGAAACCGTTGTTAAAAAGGTCCCGGTTGAAATTCCCCTTATATCCGGGCGAAATCTGGTTGATCATTGCCGCATACTGCGAGTTGAATTGGGACGACGGAATTATATTGTCCTTGATCGGCGTCCCTCCAGTAACTTCTCCGGCCGAATCGTAAGTCACCGTACCGGGCATGAATGCTTGCCCGTTTTGCACTTGCCCAGCCGGCAGCACCGGTGCATTGGTCTGCGGGTCGCTTTGATAGCCCGGCACAACGATAGGCGTGCAGTTCCCGGTATATGGGCCGTTGTTGTAGTAAGTGCACATGGCGCCTGAGCGATACATGGGCTGCAGATTCGCCGAGGTCGCCATATTGCCGCTGGTATCGAGGCCCAGCATTTCGGGAACCGGCATGGTGTAATATGTTCCGCCGTTGGGCCGGCTGGATCGCGTACCCTCGTAGTTGAAAAAGAAAAATGCCTTCTTGTCGCTTCTCGGCGATATCTTTGGAATCGGAATATAGCCGCCCGTATTTGCGCCAAATTGATTGAATTTCAGCACCGCGGTAGGCAAACCCTCGTGGTTGCTGAACCAGTCGTTCGCATCGAATGCTGTGTTGCGATCGAACTCATAGAGCGTACCGTGGTAACGCTGGCCGCCACTCTTGGTGTTCACCAGCACCATGACCCCGGGGCTCCGTCCGTACTCCGCATTGTAATTACCGGTCAGCGTTTTGAACTGACCCACGGCATCGATGCTGAGGTCGGTGTATTCGCCGTCGTTTGCGCCGATGTCGGTATTAATAATCCCATCGAGAAAGAAATTGTTATCCGTTCCACGCATTCCGTTGACATAGAAATCGTCGGTCTCGTTAAAGACCAGACGGAACTGCGACGAGTTGTTCGTTGTCACTCCGCTTGTGGTAGTCAAGAGCGACTCAAAGTCGCGGCCGTTCAGTGGTTGCTCCTCCACCTGCCGCTGGTCGATGACGGCCGAGTTATTCGAGGTGCTGGTGTCAACCAGCGGTGTCTCAGCCGTCACGGTTACTGTTTCAGTGGTCCGTCCGACTGTCAGGGGCAGGTCGCCCAGGCCAAGCGTCTGATCCTGGTCGAGAACGATCCCCTTGCGTTCCAGAACCTCCCATCCTCGTGCGGTCACTTTGAGGTTATAAGTGGCCGCGGGAAGCGGAAGCAATTGAAACGTGCCGGTCGCGTCCGAGTTCGTTTCGCGAGTCAATACACTTGTGGCTGCGTTAAAAATCTGAACGTGCGCATTGGGAATGATAGCGCCCGAAGAGTCGACGACTCTTCCGTTAATAGTTCCTGTTTGCCCCTCAACGGGGGAAGCAAAACCAAATACGAGCATTAGTACGGCAATAGCCGGCAAGAAAGCGCCCGCCGACGAGAGAAACCGGAAAAGCGTCCTATAACCTCTTCGAACAATGGTGTGTAAGGGGTTAGATCGTTCCATGCCGCTAGTTAGTAATTCCCGGCGGCCGTATATCTGATAAGAATTCAGCAATGCAAACATCGTCCATGACCTCCTGCGGTAAAACCGCAGACAATGCATCCGGTGTTCTTGCGCACAGACAGCCCTATCCTGCAGCCCTGGATCTACGATCCTAAGCGTCGGTGCTTAACGACAACTCTCGCGCATTCGAAGCGTTTTTGCGCACAGAACCGCGTTGACTCAAACGGCTCCGGCTGTTCAGGGTTTGTTGTGAGTGTAGTTAGTTACTTCAAGTCGTTTGCGTTATGTGATCTTGCAACTCGATTCATTGCTCGAAAGAAACCTCCTGATGAGCCTCATCATATGCAAAGTCCAGGGGGAGTAACTCAAACGCACGGGCAGTGATCGCCCAATGACTTATAAAAATACATCGGCCAAGTAAGTCTCGTCAATTACCACTTTGACAATGCAGGCCGATACCACTGTTAAGCAGCGGGGGTCCAGTTCGGAAAGTAGGACGTTCACTGCGTGGAAAAGTCACCAAGATCAATCAATCCCAAAAGCGATTGTGCTCCGCAAAGCCTATCAATGCCGGCGATTCCGAGCAGGCAAAGATATCGACTGCCAATCGGAGCGCCACTTAGCCGTTCGATTTCGCGGGATTAGTAACTTGTGTTGCGGTTTTTGATGTCATCAATTCAACCAGCGCATGCCCATCAGCCAGTTTCCATTTCCTGGCGGCGGCAACGGCAGCACGATGTAGCCTTCGCGCCAATGGCCCTTTTCGCGCCGTGGAGCGTCACCCACAAAACGTACTGCTGCGATATCGCGTTCCGCAATTGCCAGGCCCGGCAGCCCAGCCACAATCGCCTGCAGTTGATCGTGATTGGGCGGACGATTGCAGGTGATGGGCGCCACGGTATTGAGTCTGGCATAGGCCTCGGCCAGGTCACTCACCCGGGCGCGCCTTTTGCTGCACAGCGGCTTCAAGCCCAGCGACTTCCATGCCGCATGCGGGCAGCCCTCAATCAGCACCCGGTCTTCGAGCGCGGCAACCTGGCCCTGCGTCGAGAGCCGCCGCCAGCCGCGTCGGCACAAGCCGTCGTATACGTCCATACAAAACTCGGCAAAGGCGCGGTAAGTCCTGGGCATCACTACGCCCGGCAGCCCTATCTTGGTCGATGTGTTCAGCTGCCGTTCGCTTACCCGTGCATGCTCCAGCCTGTTCGCGTCCGACTTCCACGCCTGCGGCCCATTCAGCACGATGGCGCGAATGCCACGCACGTTCGCCAGGTGATTCAATTGTCCGGCGAGAACCTCGGCGTCGACCGGGTTCGCGGCTTGCGGAGCGAGGGCAAACGGACTCAGGCTGCTGTTCAACCCAGCGGCCGTGAAGCAAATGATTTCGCATTTCACGGTGCCCGGCTTCACGCTGGCACCATATGCGTCGACAAGGGGGGTTTGCGACATCACCCGATCGAGAATCACGATTCCAAGATCGGACCAGTTTCGGTGTGCGAGATCGACAGATAGGATAGCCACGGCTCCAACCTAGCCCCGCGCCAGTGCCCGTGGCGCATCAAAGCTTCTCGAAGAAGCAAGTGTTGAACTGAATCGGAACGCGACTCCAAAATGGGAAGTGCTGCTGTCGCGCGTTGCGAAGTTGCGGCGCAGGCACGTCCACGAATGGATCGAGGAGCCGAACGGCCGAGCTGTGTTAGACTCCGGGCGTTATGAAAATTAATCGCTTCGCATCGCCCTGCCTGCTGGTACCTGTCTGCCTGGCTATCACGGTTCTCAACGCACAATCGTCCGCGCCGCACCTTGAAAAGCGCGGCCAGGCCACGCAGCTTATCGTCGATGGCGCGCCGTTCCTCATGCTTTCGGGCGAGCTGCACAACTCATCGTCCTCGAGTCTCGCGTACATGGAACCCATTTGGCCAAAACTCGAGGCCCTGGGACTGAATACCGTCGTGACGCCGCTAAGCTGGGAGCTAATTGAGCCGGAAGAGGGCAAATATGACTTCATGCTCGTGGATGGATTGTTGAAACAGGCGCGGGCTTCGCACGAAAAGATCGTCTTTTTGTGGCTGGCCTCGTGGAAGAACGGAATGTCTAGCTACGCCCCGCTGTGGGTCAAGAAAGATACGAAGCGTTTTCCGCGCGTGGTGGCGCGCGGGGACGAAGTTGAAGTTCTAAGCCCGCAGGGCGCGGCAACCGAGCAAGCCGACTCACGCGCATTCGCTGCACTCATGAGGCACATCAAAGAAGTCGACTCGAACGATCACACCGTACTGATGATGCAGCTTGAAAACGAGGTCGGAGTGCTGGGCGATTCGCGCGACCACTCCGATGCCGCAAACAAGGCCTTTGCGGGAACGGTGCCGGCCGAACTCACCGCCTATCTCAAAGCGCATCACGATACGCTTTACCCGAGACTGCGCGAGCTATGGGACGCAAACGGCGACCAGACTTCAGGCACCTGGGCTGAGGTCTTCGGCGATTCGCCGCGCGCCGACGAAATCTTCATGGCGTGGCATTATGCGCGCTACATCCAGGCAGTGGGTGCAAGCGGCAAGGCGGAATACAACATTCCCATGTACGTGAACGCGTGGCTCGGCGGCGATAACGAACCCCCCGGCGATTATCCGAGCGGCTGCCCTGAACCATGGGTGATGGATATCTGGCGCGCGGCCGGAACGGCAATCGACATCTACGCTCCCGATCTCTACGAAACTAACTTCATGGAGTGGTGCCGGCGCTATCATCGCGACGGCAACCCCATGTATATGCCCGAAACGCGCGGCAAAGAAGCAGGCGCGGCCGACGTGTTTTACGAGTTTGGAGAAGAAGACGGCATTGGCTTCTCGCCGTTCGCCATTGAGTCTGAAGCCAGCGACAAAGACCCGTTAGGCGAAAGCTACGCGACCCTCGCCAAGCTCGCGCCCATGATTCTCGCGCATCAGGCGGCCGGCGACATTCACGGGTTCGTGCTCGATCGCGATCACCGTTCGGTGGATTTCACCATGGGCGACTTCGTGCTGCACGTTTCGCTCGACAACAGCTTCGACGGCCAGGCCCAGAGCGGCTACGGACTCATCATGGCCACGGGCAGCGACTCGTTTCTGGGCGCGGGCAAGGGCTTTCGCGTCACATTTACTCCACAGCCCCGCACCGGGCCTCATGTGGGAATTTCGTACGTGGAGGAAGGCGACTTCAAAGACGGCAAATGGATCGCCGGCCGTCGCCTGAACGGCGATGAAGACGAACAGGGCGTGGCCTGGCGGTTTAACCCGCACGGGCAGACCATCGAAAAAGTCGTGCTCTACCGCTACGAGTGAACCGCGCCCGCAGTCCTAGACATCGCTTGCAAAGTGCGGGAGAATTGGAACAGGAGATTCTTATGGGTTACGTTCAGCCAAAAGGAAGTTCGAGGACAACGGACGGAAGAAGGCCGACGCAGGGTAATAATCCTGATCGTCGCCCTCCAGTTAATATGCCTCGACCTGTAATGATTCCGCCGCCTTCACCCTCGCAGAATTCCAAGCAATCTTAGTGCGGGCGTTGTTGAACTAGACGACACTTCGCCTTCGGACGTGAGTTTCAATTATGCCCACGAGCATCATTGCACTCCAAATCCTATTGGTTCTTCTTCCTGGTTTTGCAGCTGCCTACTTCGTTCAGTTTTTGGCCACTCGCAGGCCCCAATCAGATTTGGAACGGGTCATAGAGGCATTGCTTTTCAGCTTCGTCACCTATGTCTGCTACATCTGGTTAAATCATGGGCAATTGCCGTTCCGTATGGGCGTCGATCCGGTTTCCAAAAC